>DAOVRZ010000075.1:0-29351 GCA_030627905.1 Halanaerobiales bacterium | reverse complement strand
TTTTATCTTTTGAGTTAAGACCCCCACTTCTATAAGTGGTGGGAATTGTTTTTAATCTTCAGTGGGGGTAGAATCCCCTACTGAAGCCCCGATGTTCAGCTTTAGCTGGACGAGTTCACTCTTCTGGAATTATAATCCAGGCAATCAGATAAACAAAAAGTCCAGTACCATAAGCCAAAGAAAATGCAACCCAAATCAAACGAACAATAGTTGGATCAATATTAAAATATTCAGAAATTCCTCCACAAATTCCAGCCAACATCCGATTCTCATGTGAACGTAATAATCTTTTAGCCATCTTTTTTGCACCTCTTTTCATATATTAAGCCGGTTCCCGAAGAAGGGAATGACGCGGGAACCGGCCCTTTCACTATTCTTTGTTTTGAATAATATAGATACTACCCATAGAAGTAACTGCTTGAATCTGAATTCTTTTCTCTTTACCTACATAATTCTCTGACTGTGCTTGGTATTCTTTTCTCATATTTTTGTCCAATTGTTTTTGATATACCAAATCTGGCACATCTAAAGTAATACTTCCCATTGTAGTAGATGTATCAATATCAAGTCCGACTTCTGGGTCACAAACTTCAACTTTAATCCGTCCATTAGATGTATTTAAATCAAAATTTCCTTTCTCAATAACAGACGGAATTACTGTTATTGTTCCATTTGAAGTTCGCGCATGAATCTGATCACATAACCCATCTAGATATATACTACCATTGCTAGTTTGTACTTCCATATCTTCTGCGGCAAAGTCTTTACATTCAATCCGACCATTGGAGGTTCTGCCCTTTAACTTAGCTACGCGTAAATCAGTTAACTCTAAACGTCCATTACTACTAGTTAGATCTAAATGTCCATTACCTTTGATTCCCATAATACAGATTCGACCATTTGATGTTTTTAATTTGAACTCACCAGCAATTTTCTTTGGAACATATAGTTTTACCTTTACTCCACCAAAACCATGACGATGTGTCTCTAATTTTAATAAAGTTGGTGTCTGAGTAATTGTAGCCATTTGTTCTTTCACAACTTGAGCTTCCTCTTCACTATCAGCATGAATCTGATAGGTAAGATGTAATTTATAATCTTCATCATCTGTACCGACTACTTCAATCCGACCATTAAAAGTTTTCAAGTCAATCTCAATTGGTCCTTGGGTAGAATCTAAAGTTCCATTCACTTCTTCTTCTAACGTTATATTTGCAAAATTACCAAATCCGATGGAGTTAAAAAAGTTAGAGAACATTTGCTTCAAATCTTTACCTTTAAAAGCTTTACGAACTTCTTTAGTTCCCTCGTTTAAATTATCTCTTAACTCTTTCATACCACCATTAATCTGACTGGCTATATCTTTAACAGTCAATTTAATTTCTTCCATCCCTTCACCCTGGAAGTTTTTCTTCAATTCCTGGAATCCTTTTGATATTTCATCTAAACCTTCATTGATATCTAAGCTGATTCTAGTATGTTTTTTATATTTTTTCTTCTTTTGCTGTAATTCTTCTTTCAATTCCTTACGACGGGCTTTAATCTTTTCCTTACGTTCTCTCCTCTTTTGACGAATTTCATTAAGTTTTTGCTCAATTTCCTCTTTTTGTTCAGGAGCTAATTTCTCTTCATCATCAGATCTATCTTTTAAATCTTCGATTTGCTCTTCAAATTCATCATCAATTTCCTCTAATTCATCATCTAATTCCTCTATTTCTTCTTCAATTTGTTCTAGCTCTTCTTCGAGTTCCTCTTCTTCTTCCTCAGTCAATCCTACACTTACCTTGCTTTTAGAATCAGCAGGTTCCTCATTTTTTATTTGTGCATTTATATCTAAATTAAGATTAACATCAGTAATTCCAAGGGCTACCAACAAAGAGTCTGCTTCCTCTAAAGTAATTTTACCTTCACTTAACATTTTTAAAATCATCATTCTTTCATTCATCAGTTTCTTCCCTCCTTAAAGTCGTGATAATAACTACGTTATTATCTCTTATGTTTAACGACTTCAGAAGTAAATTCAAACTCCCACTGAAGTTTTGAAATTATTGTAGGACTTCCACCCCGACCTATAAAGGAGAGGAATTCCGACTTCTGAAATGTCGTTAAAAAATCAATAAAGTTTAATTAAAACATGACAATCCGATTCTTTTACTTCTACTAGTGTAAACCTTCCTATTTTTCGCAACTCTTGAAAAACTTCTTCCGATATTTTAAGCAGATCTTCTATATGTAGATCAATATACTCAATATGCTTTACTAATTTTCTCTGTAATTGTGGAAAAACTCTCACCATCACCTTTGAAAACTGAGATAAGGAAGTAAGTATATCTTCTAACGCCCATAATGGAATGGGAATGATGATAGGGAATTTAAGCTCCTCAGATTTAAGATAAACCAACATAAAATGATTGCGATTTATGACTTTTTTAATCATTCCCATGATTAATCTACATAAACCTCTACTCTAGTTTCTCCATCTTCAATATCTACAATTTTGCCACCAGGTGCACCCTGTTTAATCTCACTAATAATCATATCCAAATCAATATTATGTTCGTTTATCCTAGATTTAGCTTCAGATGGAATTAATTTCATAGCTAATTTAGCTAATGAAAGTGGGATATTTACATTCACTTTATCCTTTCCATCTTCCCAGACCTTAACCCGTAAAAATTGAGCACTGCTTTTTTTTGGTTGATGCACTACTTTCTCGTCAACCATTGCACTTAATAACGCTTCAGCTTCTTCAGCTGTAATTTTGCCTTCAGCCAACATTTGTAAAATCCGCATTCTTTCTTCACTCATGATAAATCCTCCTTTTAATAATTTAGTAACCAATTATGCAATCGACCTGCTTAGGAGTTCTTATAGTTCTTTTAAGATTTTGACAGCTTCTTTCGATGATAGTTCACCAGAATTCAACATATCCAAAACATCTTTACGTTTTTTACCTTTATCATCTTCTGGAACAACAGCTACATCATATCCTAATGATTTAATCACTTGATCTAACTTACTTCGAACAGTAGGATACGAAATACCCAACTCCTTCTCAACTTCTTTAATATTACCTCTACATTTAATAAATACTTCAATGAAATTTTTTTGTTCTGGCTCTAGACGGCAAAACTTGCAAATTTCAAAATTTCCTTCTATAGATGTTCCACAATAGCGACAATTTAATTTGGTCACCTCTAATTCCTGACTACATACTGGACATTTTCCAATCAACTCATGTGCCATTTTTACAGACCTCCTTTTATTTTTCTAATTCAAGGTTCAAGATATTAAAACTTTAAATTAAGATTCTTAAGTTCTGTTGTTTATATTATACACATATGACTAGAACTTTGTCAAGAGGGTTTGCAATAAAAATTAATAATTTTATTAATTTATTTAATTATCATATTAATAAGTTTAATTTTTGGTGCAGAAAATTAAACTTATTAATTTCAACAATAAAAAAACATCCCGAAGGATGCATAATGCTTTTGATTATTTAATTGCTAATACGACTTTTTTGAATTCAAGTAAATCTTGTAAATGTTTTTCAATTATCTTTTGAATAATTTCTATCACTACTTCTTGATAATTGTGAACTGCTATATTTCTAAAGCCTACCATACCCACTAACTGCTTTTTTAGTTTCTCACTTATTATATTATTTTGATAAAGTAAATCAAAAGCATCTCTACTATTTTGAGGGACTCCAAATTTTTTTATAGATACAAGATGCATAGCAACATCTATACATGCTACGCAAGCTCTCTGTATATTTAAAATAATTGAATCTTGTTTTGTATAGTTTTTTAAGTTTTCTGGATTATTCTCATATTCTTCATGAATTCTTTTTATACAACGTTCAATATTTGCAGTCTTATTCAAAATCACATCATCATAAATAGTTTCCTCCTCTTTAATTCTATCTAATATCACAGCTCGCTCTTCGTTTAACAAAGCATATTCTTTCAAAGCTCTGATCATAAATTCATCTACTGTATTTCCGTCCGTCAAATAAATCACTTCACCTTTTCCAACAATTTGGGCTTTAAAAACTGTAGAAGCTTTTTTAAAATCAATTAAATCAATATCTCTCGATAAAATACTAGCCAATTCCTGAGCAATCATAAACACTTCATAACTAGAAATTTCATTTTGTGACAAAAATGCAATATCAATATCGCTATCTTTTCTAAAATTCCCATCAACTACAGATCCAAACACAAATATAAAAAGTGGGGATAATTTTTCTACTAAAAAATTTTTTATCTTTTCAATATCTCCAACATTTATTTTCAATTTTTTTCCCCCCACGCGCAAAAATCATATTATAAACTCTCCATCTGTTAACCATTACAAACTTATTTCTCCATACGTATTAGTTTTCCTTCATAAGTTTTTTAATAACTCAACATTCGAGTTTGGTGCGAATCCAAGTGAACTCGTCCAGCTAAAGCTGAACATCGGGGCTTCGGTAGGGGATTCTACCCCCACTGAAGATTAAAAACAATTCCCACCACTTATAGAAGTGGAGGTCTTAACTCAAAAGATAAAACAAAAAGACTATGTATTCAAACATAGCCTTAATATCTCGAAATGTCAATCTTTTCCCGATGCTTATTCCTCTGATTTATAAACTCCTCAACCCGATCTTCAGAAACATTGAGCATCAATTCAAGCGGAAATTTTACATCTTCGATAAGTCTAAATACCAAATCAAAATTACCGACATCGCTTGAAAAGTGAGAACCACTTCCAAAAGCCAAAACTAGTTCCTGATCCATAGCTTCTTCTAAAACTTTTTTATAATAGTTATAACTATTTTTCTGATCTGCTTGATTTTTAACAAAAAAACTATTGTTAACCCCTAATAGAGTATTATTTTCCTTCGCAACTCTAACAACAGTCGAAATATCAATAGGATAATTCTCATAATCAGAATGAATAATAATATCAATCAATGGGTTAAAAATAGCGTTTATTATTGCTTCTGTATTTTCTTGAATAGCTTTCCCTTCATATCCAGTATTTCTATGAAGTCCAGCTAACACTAAATCCAGATCATAAATAGTTTCTGCAGGTAAATCTACAGTTCCTAAAGTATCCTGAATATTCAACTCTACTCCTCTTAAAACATTCAAATTCTTCATCACAGTCGGAACAACCCGAAAGTTACCAAAATAATATGGATGAGGACCGTCTGGAAAAGTTGGACCATGTTCAGTGATAGCCACATACTTTAATCTTTTTTCCACACCTGTCTGAATATTTTCCTGAATCGTACTAAAAGCATGTCCATTAGCGACAGTTTGTGTATAAAAATCTGCTACAAATTTCACACTTACACCTCTTTCGAATAATACTACATAACGAATTAGTTATCTTCAGTATCTCCAGTTTTTCTTTAAAAAATTGCGGGTTTCTTAAAGTTTTATTAGAATACTGAAAATAATATTTAATTCGTAGACTTAGTTGTTAGATGTCAGACAAATATGTTTGTAATACAGGGCCTACTTTTGTAGACCCTGCTTAGTTTTTTAATCTAAAAGTGCATTAATTTCTGCAACAGCTTTATCTAGAGCATCTTTAATAGTCATTTTGTTTAAGAGAGCAATTTCAATGTAATCACCAATAATATTACGTGCTTGGCTCCATGCATCTGGCTTAGGATCAAATACACCCATGTTTAATTCTAATTCTTTAGCGCCAGCAGCAGCGAATGGGTTTCCAGCAAGATATTCTTTCCATTCTTTAGTTTCTTGAGCCGAATAGCGAACTGGTAAATAACCAGAATTAACAGCCCAATAAGTTGTGCTTTCTGTACTTGTGATAAATTTTAAGTATTTCATAGCAGCTAATTTAACTTCAGCAGAATGCTTGCTAAACACTGCAATATTTGTACCAGCAAAAGTTGCAGCATACTGCTCATCACGAGTTACAGGAGCAGTTGTCCAGTTAAATTTATCACCAACAGCTTTAACTGTATAAGGAATTCCAGCAGAAGTATCCATATACATAGCCAATTTTTCTTCACCCAATGGACCATTTAAGTAGCCACTGTTGATAACTCCACACTTATACTTGTAAACCATATCATGTAAAAATTGAAGAGCTTTTTGACCAGCTTCGTCGTTGAATACAGCTTTAGTCTCATCTTCATTCAAGAAAGTTCCACCTGCTTGACGTAAGAAGATACCAAAAGTATCTACATTTGGACGAATTCCGAAACCATAAACATCAATTACGCCATCGCCATTAACATCTTTTGTAGCTGCAGTAGCAGTTTCAATTAATTCTTCCCAGTTAGTTGGAAGAACTGGAACCATATCAGTGTTAGCATATAAAACAGTTATACTCTTGTTAAAAGGCATAGTGTACATTATGTCATTCCAAGTACTACTCTTTTGGAAACCCCAGATAACATCATCAATTTCTTCTTGAGTAAATACAGAACCGATATACCATTGTACCGCTTCTACTGTATTAGCATTAATCAACTTAGTTAACCAGTTTTCATAAGCTTGAGCCATTACTGGTGGTTTACCAGCAGCTACAGAACCTAAAATTTTCTTTTGCAAATCGCCATATTTACCTTGATAAATCAATTGAACTTCGATCTCGTCTTGAGATTCATTGAATCTCTTAGTAAGTTCCTCTAAAAATGGACTATGACCTTTACTCATTGCGTGCCAGAAAGTAACAGTAATCTTGTCTTTTGCTGCAGCAGGGATAACAACTAATCCCATTACCATAACTGCAACTAGAGCGATGAAAACAAACCTCTTCATCAAAATTCCTCCTTTTAAATTATGTATTTGTATTGTTTAACAACATTTTCGGAAGTTCAGTGAGAGTCACATCTCCTTCCTAAAGTTGTTAAGTTTAATCTATTTAGCTTTACGAAGATTAGCTTTTGTTAATTCTTAACTCTACCCCTTCATTCCACTTCTACTGATCCCTTGAATAAACTGTTTCTGTAAGAAGAAGAACAGGATCAAAATAGGCAATAATGCGAAAGTAGAAGCAGCCATCATTAAGTGATAATCAGCTCCCACATCTGATGAGAAGAATGTGAGACCTACCGGAACAGTCCTCATTCCTGGCGAATTTGTTACAATTAAAACCCAGAGAAAAGCGTTCCAACTACCAACAAATTTGAACAATGCTGCAGTAACCAACACTGGTTTAGATAAAGGTAAAACAATCTGCCAAAGGAATCTAAATCGACTGCATCCATCAATCTTAGCTGCATCATGCAGCTCATCTGGAATAGTCATAAAAAACTGACGCATCAAAAAGATTCCAAAAACACTTACAATCCAGGGAATAATTAAAGCTTTGTATGTATCAATCCAGTCTAACTTAATAATGGTCATATAGTTTGGAATCAGCAATACTTCTCCTGGAATCATCATCGTACCTAGAAAGATAAGAAAAATCGTATTCTTACCGAAAAAATTCATCTTAGCAAAAGCATACGCACCAAGAGCAGACGTAATCAACTCCAAAACTGTACAACTAATTGCTACAAAAAAACTGTTGAAGAAATATTTAGCAAATGGAGCGAAATTCCAAGCAATTTTATAATTTTCCCACATAATTTTATCAGGAATCCATTTAGGTGGCATTGAAGTGATTTCCGAAGGCGTCTTTAAAGATGTAGAAATCATCCAGAAAAATGGTAGTAATACAAAAATTGCCCCAACGGTTAAGAGAAGATAAGTCAAGAAACGAACAATCTTTTCTTTCGTTCTATATGAAACTCCAATGGTTGTCTTTTTATTACTTAGTTGGACATTCGTAGCTTCTTTCATATTCTTATCACCTACCTTTTAACTATAATGAACCCGTTTTTTCGACAAACGCATCTGAATCAAAGTAAAGATAAAGATAATAAAGAAAAGAATATAAGATCCTGCCGATGCATAACCCATTCTCCAATCATTAAATGCTTTTGTATATATGTAGAATACCACAGTCAAACCACTATTTAGCATACCTGGAGTACCTTCATACAGTACAAAGACTTGAGTAAAGATTTTAAAAGCCCCAATTATAGAGATAATAGAAATGAAAAACGTTGTTGGTGATATAAGTGGTAAAGTGAT
Source organism: Halanaerobiales bacterium (assembly GCA_030627905.1). Lineage (GTDB taxonomy): Bacteria > Bacillota > Halanaerobiia > DY22613 > DY22613 > JAGMES01. Next base: position 21,240 of record DAOVRZ010000075.1, on the reverse strand, counting down.
GTGACGGAATTTATCCCATCTAGAAGCACCATCAACTTGAGCAGCTTCATATAGTTCATTTGGAACATTTTGCAAACCTGCTAGGAAAATAACAATGTTGTAACCCATCATCTTCCAAACACTAAGAATAATTAGATTAGGAATAGTAAATGACGGATTATTTAACCAATTAAGAGGTGCAAAAGTGAGCCAATGTTCAGCATTTCCAAAAGTGAATACGTATGCAAACCAATTTACCAGTTCAGTTGCTTTTAGTAAAAAATAATTTAATAGACCATAGCTATTATAATTAAAAATCCACTTCCATACCATTGTTGCCGCAACTGGTGACGTGATCCATGGAATAAAAAAGGCTATACGAAACCAAGAACGTGCTTTAATTTTTGTATTGAGTAAAATTGCGATAAAAAGCGAGATCAACATGGTAAGTGGTACAGAAAAAAATACAAAGTAACTTGTATTTATTAGAGATTTACGGAAGAGACGATCTTTGAATAAATCCTGATAATTTTCCAATCCAACAAATTTTTGCGTACCGATCATATCCCATTCTGTAAAACTCATAAAGAATGATTTAAAAACCGGATAAAAAACGAAAACACCCAGAATTATAAACACAGGTAGCAAATATACATATGCCCAAAATGTTTCTACCCAAAAAGATTTCTGTTTATACTTGACTGGAATATTCATTCTTCAACTTCACCTACCTTAATAAGTAATAGCATCCTTTTCGTCTTCAAGAAACCCGCTTTATATAAATTCACCAAAAAGTTCAATTTTCCTGTTTCTTTTTTTTTGAATTTTCGAAATTTTTACCCTCCCTCTTTGCAAATGCTTAGAGAAAGGGTTTTAATTGAACTTTCAAATATTTTTCTACCATAAATACTTTTTTCTTTAATTATCTCTCAAGAAAATGTGCATCTAAAAATTTTCGAATTGCCATTGCTGTTTTCTCACTAATCCCTTCCACATCACAAAGCTCTTTAATAGTAGATGAACGGATTTTTTCAAGGGAACCAAAATGTTCTACCAAGGCCTTGCGACGTTTGGGACCAATCCCTGGAATTTCATCAATTAAGGTATAAGTCATTCGCTTTGTACGCAGTCGTCTGTGATAGCTAACTGCAAAACGATGCGCTTCATCTCGCACTCTCTGGGTCAAGTATAGTGCCTCTGAATGCCTTGGAAGAATAATCGATTCAGAACGACCTGGTACAAAGACCTCTTCTTCCCTTTTGGCTAAACTGATGATAGGTTGATCACAAATTCCCAGTTCTCCTAAAATATGAAGAGCAGCATTCAATTGACCTTTTCCCCCATCTATAAGAATCAAATCCGGCATCTTCAAACCTTCTTCCATGATTCTGCGATAACGACGTCCAACCACTTCATTCATGCTGGCATAGTCATCAGGACTACCTTCTGCTACTTGAATTTTGAAACGTCGATAATCTTCTTTCTTCGCCTGACCATTCTCAAAAACCACCATTGATGCTACCGTGTCAGTACCTTGAATATGAGAAATATCAAAACCTTCAATTCTGATTGGAGGATTCTCTAGCATCAAATATGTCTGCAACTCTTTAACACCTTTAAGTGGTCGATCCGAAGAGAAAGTCTCGCGAATTTTTTCTTTCTTAAGATTTTCAACAGCATTTTTATAGGCCATCTCTATCAACCTTTTTTTCACGCCACGTTGAGGTACATGAATAGAAATTTTTTTCAACGCGATCCCTCTAAGCCATTCTTTGATTATCTCTTGATCATGTAATTCTTCCTGTAAAAGAATCTCCTTTGGTAAAATTGGTTGGTCAAGATAATATTGCTTAATAAAAGCTGATAAAATTTCGCTTAAATCTTCTTCATCTGCGCCTTCCATCATAAAATATTCCTGACCCATTAAACGTCCACGCCGGATTATCATCACCTGCAAACAAGCTTTATCATCTTCTACAGCAACAGCTATCAAATCTCGATCCGTCAAATCTTCTTCTGTAACTACTTTCTGACGCTGTGTGACTTTTTCAATCGCCTGAATCGAATCACGATAAAAAGCTGCCATTTCAAAATCTAAACTTTCCGAAGCCTTAATCATCTTTTCTTTAATGTCTCTAATTAGCTCATTCCCTTTCCCTTCTAAAAAAAGAATTACTTCTTTTATTATCTGGCCATATTCTTTTTTAGATATCTCCCCAATACATGGGCCAGAACATTTTTTAATATGATGATTTAAACAAGCCCGTTCTTCAAATTTGCCAGAAACAATCCTTTTTTTACACAAACGAACAGAAAATATCTTCTGTAAAATTTTTAATGTTTTGTAAACAGCATTGAGATCAGTAAAAGGTCCAAAGTATTTTGCTCCATCATGCTTTACTAATCGTGTCTTGAATACCCGCGGAAAATCTTCATTGACCGTAACCTTAATATATGGATAAGTCTTGTCATCCTTCAACCGGATATTAAATCTAGGCATGTGATTTTTGATCAAATTTGCTTCAAGTATTAATGCTTCTACCTCAGAATCTGTCACAATATAATCAAAATCAGTAATATGCTGTTTTAATATCTCGGTTTTTAAGGTATGTTGCTTAGATTCCTGAAAATAAGACCTTACCCGATTTCTTAGCACCTTTGCCTTTCCTACATAAATAATCTCCCCTTTTCGATCTTTCATCAAATAAACACCTGGGTGTTTGGGGAGAATTTTTAATTTTTCATTTAGACTCATTAAGCATCATCCTTACTAAGAATAATTACTGTTGTTATACTATTATAATATAGAATAAGTTTCACCGCAAGTTAAATTAAGATTTCAAATAGATGAACTTCATTGACATAATAATCTGAATATTTTTTCTTTTATTTTTAAGAAGGATTTCTGATAGATTTCTAGAAGTATGAAGTATTACTTTGTTAAATAATTCACAAAACTATAATTTTAAAAATTTCTTTTATAGAGATCTTCTATGTACTTAATAACTTAGACTATAAAAGATCAATTCCTTTTTAAAAAGGAATTGATTGCTTTAAATTATTTAATTTTCAGCAATCAATTTTGCCTTATACGCTACTTTTCAGTCTTATTTATCTATTTTTTTATTGTATTTGAGAAATTAAACACAATATGCGAAAGCTTTTTAACTTAATTAGCCATCAATACCTCTTTAATATGCCCCATGTGTTTACTTTTTGCAGCAAAGTAATTACATGGAGCATTATAATTTAAGTAAGTATAGCTGCTTCACCAAATTTAACATTCACAATTACTAAACCTTGGTCTGGTTCTAATTTAAGGTCATTCATCAACTCATATATAGGCTTCTCTGGATTGAGATCAAAACTCTCAAGATCAATCTCCACATCCTGATCCTTTAGGCCATTATTTATAATCACAATTACTTTATCACCCTCTGTTAAACGTTCAAAGATAAACAAGCCAGTCGCTTCATCCATGAACACTGTACGAAAATCTCCTCTTCGCAAAGCTTCATATTTCCGTCTAAGCTGAATCATCTTGCAATGATGATTCAATAACTCCTGATCCTGATCTTTTTCATCCCAAGGCATACATTTTCTACAATTTGGATCATTTTCACCTATAACTCCTAACTCATCTCCAGCAAAGATAAAAGGAACTCCTAGATATGTCATTTGAAATGTAATCGCTAATTTAAAAGCCTTTGTATCTCCTTTTAAACGAGTTAGAACTCTAGCTGTATCATGACTCCCAAAGAGATTCCAATTAGCCTCTACAGCCTGTTTACGATAAGTTACACGATTTCTAGTTAGTCTCTCGTTAAATTCACTAACACTAAGAGATTTTTCCCCACAAAATCTGAGGACAGCATCTGTAAAATGATAATTCATAACCCCATCAAATTGATCACCCTGCAAATAACTTCCTGAATGATGCCAGGTTTCACCGATAATATATACATCATGTTTAATTGCCCTCATCCTATCTCTAAACGCGCGCCAAAATAAATGATCTACCTCATTGGCTACATCCAACCGCCATCCATCTATATCGAATTCTCGAATCCAATATTCACCAACCTGTAAGAGAAATTCACGTACATCAGAATTCGCTGTTTTTAGTTTAGGCATGTTCCAAACAGTACTAGCAAAAACTTCATAATTCAAAGGTTCTGTAGTTACAGGAAAACTATCAATATAGAACCACTCAGTATATGGAGACTCTTCACCTCGTTTAACTACATCTTGAAACTGATAAAAATTATAACCACAATGATTAAAGACTGCATCCAAGATAACCCTAATTCCTCGTTTATGACATTCCTCAACTAATTGACGAAAGATTCTCTTATCCCCAAAGTGAGGATCAATTTTATAATAATCTGTAGTATCATATTTATGTGAGGTAGGAGATTCAAAGATTGGTGTTAGATAAAGAATATTTATTCCTAATTTTTCTAGATAAGATAATTTAGCAAGTATTCCACTCAAATCTCCACCAAAGAAATCCATCTCAGATGTAGGCTTCTCTCCCCACTCTTTGCATTCTTCTGGATCATTTGATTTATCTCCATTATAAAATCTGTCCGGGAATATTTGGTAAACAATAGCATCTTTAGCCCAATCAGGCACTTCAAAGAAATCTTTATCGGTAATATAAGGATATTGAAAATATCCAGAGTGATAACCCATTGGTCTTTGGATACTAAAACCAAATTCATTATACCAATAACGTTCTTTTCCATCGTCCAATAGAAAATGATAACGAAATCTACGAGTCATCACCTGAACTTCAGCTCTAAAGTAATCAAATAGTTGATCACTTGCATATTTAAACATAGTCAACTGTTCTACAGCATCTGCACCCTTATATCGATCACCGTAGATGAGTTGAACCTCCTTTAAATCATCTCGAGCTGCTCGAAGCTGAATCAGTAAGATATCTTTAGATATTGGGTAAGCATATGCTCCACTAGCTTCATGAAAGATCGCTTCACGCAACACTACAATTTCCTCCTTTATCGTCGTTAACCTTTTGTTGCACCACCGGTCAAACCAGAGATAAAATATTTTTGTAACGACATATATAAAACCACAATTGGAATCGCCATTAATAAAGATCCAGCAGTAAATGTAGTCCAATTTTGGCCAAACTTATCGTTAACCAATGAGAATAAACCAACAGTTAATGTATATTTGTTAACTGATGTCAAAAGTAGTCGTGCCAAAATAAAATCACCAAAAGGAATTACAAAATGAAAAATAGTAATAACCGCAATGATTGGAGAAGCAAGCGGCATCATTATCTTCCAAAATATCGTACTGCGACTAGCTCCATCGATCAATGCTGCTTCTTCTAAAGACTTTGGAATTGTATCAAAATATCCCTTCATAATCCAAGCATTAAAGGGGATATTCGCTCCTGCGTAAACAAAAACTAAACCTAGCTGTGTATCAAGGAGGCCGACCATATTTAATAGGATATATAAGGCAACAATATTCATAAATGCAGGAAACATTTGAACAACCAGCATGAACATCATTCCATATTCCCGACCTCTAAATCGAAATCTTGAAAAAGCGTATGCCGTGAAAGAGCAGAGAAGAACACCTAAGAAAGCAGTCATGACTGCTATTTTGAGAGTATTTCCATACCACCTTAAGAAAGGATAATCGGAATCCGTAAGTAATTCTTTATAATGACTTAAAGTCGGATTTTTCGGAAACATCGTTGAACTGTATAAAGTATCACCAGGATTGAAAGATGCACCTATCATCCACAAAATCGGATAAATAGTAATGCAAAGCATCATGAGTATAAATAAATAACTTAACGATAAACGCAACACCTTTAAAACCTTTTGATTAAGTATCATTGTAAAAGATCCTCCTCTTTAAAGGATCGTGTCCTTCTAAAATTATAAATACTAAAACCTGCGACAATAATAAATATTATCAGTGAAAGGGCTGCTGCGTAGTTATACTTCAGTTTATTCAAAGTTAGCTTGAAAACCCAGGAAATAAGAATATCAGTACCTCCTGCATCCCTAAGCCCCATAATTGGTGGATCTCCTTGATTAAACAAATAAATTACATTAAAGTTATTAAAGTTGTAAGCCAGATTCATAATTATAAGTGGTGTCATAGAATAAAGAACTAACGGTAAAGTAATTTTCCAGAATTTTTTGAAAGGGCTTGCTCCATCAACCACTGCTGCTTCATAAATATCTTGTGGAATACTTTGCAAAATACCTGTACAAAGAGCCATATTGAATGGAAATCCTAACCACAAATTAACTAACAAAACTGAAAACTTTGCCCAAAAGGGATCTTCCATCCAGCGTATTGGTCCAATATTTATAGTAGCAAGCATCTGATTAATCGGACCAAAATGTGTATTAAAAAGGCCAGCAAAGAGAATAATTGAAACCACTGCCGGAACCGCCCACGGCAAAATTAATAACGTCCTCCAAAGCTTGGATAATTTTATATCTTTCTGATTCAATATCAGGGCAACCAAAAGTCCCAATCCAAAAGTTGAAGCCGTTGCTAAAACACTCCAAACAACAGTCCACGAAAAAACAGCCACAAATGTTCTCCTCCAAGACCCGAATGTCCATATTTTAATAAAATTTTTGAAACCTACCCATTCAATTAATTTGCCTGGTGGAGAATGATATAAATCATAATTCGTAAAGGCAATTAATATGGTAAAGATCAAAGGAATTAATGTAACTAAAATCAGAAAAGTCATACCTGGAGTAAGGTAAAGATATGCGGTAGCATGCTCTATAGTATTTTTTACTGTCTTTTTGATTCCTGCTACTTTCCTGCCTTGATCACGTAATTTTCCATTTCGATATGCATCAGTAATATTATAAATATAAAACCCCAAAATAATTAAGAAAAAAAACGCTCCTACCAGACTTTTTATCAAAATAACCAATGAATGATCCTGTCCTGGGACATTACCTAATGTAGTAAATCCCCAATAAGAATACTTCCATAGTTCAAAACCTTGAAATATAGCAGAAACGTAAAATATTATAAATGCTATCCCTTTAACGATTTGTCTATTATAAAGCTGGCCCAACCCCATACAAATCACAGATAATGCCAAAGCAATATAACGTCTAACCCCACCAGTACTATTAGGAGATATTGCTGGAGTCGTTTGTGAAAACATTTTTTTTGCACCTCTCTTTCCAGAAAAGATACATTCACACAACATGTGTGTGAATGTATCCTGAATTTTTCTAAATTAGTTCTTCATTTCCCAAATGCTCTCTTGAATTTGCTCTACAGCCATTTCCAAAGCCAAATCAGGAGTAGCTTCTTGATTCAAAATATGAGTTAACGCAGCAGCCATTGGATCCCAAACTTGACCCATTTCTGGAACGTTAGGCATTGGAACACCACGACCTGCTTGAGTAGCAAATGCTAAGAAATCTGCATTTTTCTTAAATTCTGGCATTTCCAAAATTTCTTTGTTAGTTGGAATAATTGCGCTCATTTCATAATGCTTAAAAGCTATATCTTTACTTGTTAACCAGAGGATAAATTTCAAAGCAGCATCTTTATTCTCACTAAATTGGCTAACATAATAACCTTTTACACCAATAAAAGTAGTTGGGTAATTACCATTAGAAAGTTTTGGTAATGGAGCGATTCCATAATTTATACCAGCATCTTTATAGTTTTTGAAAGACCATGGACCATTGATGATAGCAGCAACTTTACCTTCTTTAAACAGACCATCTGTTACATCATAGTTAGTACCTTCTGGAATCAAACCTTCAGTACGGAATCTTAAGACTAATTCTGCACCTTCAATCGCACCATCATTTGCAAGACCAACACTTTCTACATCTAAACCACCGTCAACTTTCTCAAAAACATAACCACCATAACCACCTAGAAAACCATAAGTAAAGTAGAAGTTTGTAATATCATATAAGAAACCATATTGGTCTTCAGTTGTCATCTCTTTTGCGATAGCAAACAGAGCATTCATTGAGTTAGGAACAACTGGAAGAAGGTCTTTATTATAGATTAAAGCTGTAGTTTCCAAAGAATAAGGGATACCATAAACTTCACCGCCATAGCTCATAGCATCAATAGTTGATCCAATATATGGTGCAAGTATTTCAGAAGTTACATCAAGAGGAGCAATGATTCCTTCTAAAACCGCTTGACCTATTCTATCATGAGGCCAAACTAGAATATCCGCACCTTTACCAGCAGGACCATCAAGAGCTAATTTTGAACCTTGATCTAATTGATCAACTGCAACAACTTCAATCTCAATACCAGTCTCAGCAGTAAATTGGTCTATTACACTGTTAAGAAATTTCGTTTCAGGGCCAGCGCTTTCCCAGATCACCAATTTAGTAGCCAATGCATTGGCACTCAAAACTAACATCAACACTAATACCAGAACTAAACTTCTCTTATTCATAATTCATCCTCCTAAATATTTTTTTTTACCTAAAAACCCAAGAAAACTTCAATCTACTCCCCCCTCACCCCCCAGAATTATTTATTGAAAAAGTTTATATTTGAACAATCAAATCTTTATCTTCAACAATACTATTCACCTTTTCCCCATTAACCCAAACACTCTTCATATTAGCTAAACCTTTGAAAATTACATTTAATACTTTGATAGAGGAAGTAAATCCTTTGACTTCAGAACTAACAGTTAAATATATATCCTCAGAACTAAACTGTACTTTCCAACGACTTAAATTATATTTTCCTTCCCGATAATCAAAGCTCTGTCCATCATCTTCATAATACAATTCATCCACATCCCTACCAGGATATATCAGAATAGTAAGTTCCTCGATTTCCTTTTCGCCAATGTAATTAACCACAGGAGCCATAGGTATGAAGGAACCTGCTTTAACAAAAATAGGCATCTTACTTAATGGGGCATCAGCTAGAATAGACTTTCCACCTAAATATTTCTCATCAGTATGAAAATCGTACCATTCACCCTCTGGCAAATACACTCCTCGGCAATCTTTACCAGGCTGGATGACAGGTGCGATTAACAATGCTTCCCCTAACATGAATTGATCATTTAAATTATGAACCTTTTCATCGTTCTGATATTCTAATACCATTGGACGCATAACTGGATCACCTAATTTTGATGCCCGATAAAAGAGATTATAAAAATATGGCATCAAACGATAACGAAGAGAAATATATTCTTTTGCAATATTCTCAATTTTTTGACCATAACTCCATGGTTCCTGATCTCTTGTCCCTACTGCACTATGAGCTCGACAGAAAGGATAACAGATTCCTAACTGCATCCATCTTATAAACAACTCTGGGTCAGCATCAAATCCAAATCCACCGATATCTCCCCCGGCAAATGTAACCCCACTCATCCCAAGAGTAGTCAACATCGGAATCGAAAGAGCTAGATGTTCCCAAAAGCTTCGATTATCTCCAGTCCAAACAGCAGCAATCCGTTGAATCCCTGCATAAGCTGCTCTGGTCAATATAAAGGGACGCTCATTTGGACGAGCTTCCAAAAGCCCATTTTTAGTTGCCAGACCCATATAAATTCCATAAAGATTATGAAATTCACCATGAGTAATCTCACGACCATCATTCTTATGAAGAATATCAAGATCCATGGTTTTGCTCTCTGCATCCATAACTGCAGGTTCATTCATATCATTCCAAATTCCAGCAATTCCTTCTTTTACAAATTCTTTATTTTTTTCAGCCCACCAATTTCTGACCTCAGTATCAGAAAAATCAGGGAAGACGCTTTCTCCTGGCCATACTTTTCCCACAAAAGGAAAACCAAATTTATCGCCACAGAAATAACCGTTCTCCATCCCTTCTTGATAAACGCTATAATCAGCATCTTTTTTGACACCTGGGTCAACAATTGTAATCACTTTAAATCCTTGATCTTTTAAGTCGGCTAACATCTTTTTAGGATTAGGAAAACGTTCTTGATCCCAAGTAAAAACACGATATCCATCCATATAATCAATGTCCAAATGAATAACATCACAAGGAATCCCTTTTTCACGAAATGTTTTTCCAATTTGATTTACCTTTTCCTCAGGGTAATAACTATAACGAGATTGTTGGAACCCTAGAGACCAAAGAGGTGGTAACTCCATTTTTCCTGTCAATTCGGTATATCGTCGAATAATCTTTTTCAATGTCGGACCATAAAAAACATAATAATTTAATGAACCACCCTCTGCTTCGAAATAGAAATAATCTTCTGACTCTTTACCTAAATCGAATCTAGTTAAAAATGTATTATCAAAAAAGATACCATAGGCCATTTTGTTCTTCATGCTAAGAAGAAACGGAATCGATTTGTACATGTGTTCGGTATCGTGAACATGAGCTAAATATTGATCATAATTCCAAAGCTCATGATTTTCACCGCGTTTATTCAAAAATCCTGTACGTTCTCCTAAGCCATAAAACTTTTCATCAGAATTAAGCTTTTTCATTGCTCGAACTTTAGAATTTCCTATTTCAAAACCAAGACCTGCTTGGTCATAATCAGCTAAAATAATATTTCCTTCAGTATTATAAACTGTCATAGCATAAGGATAATGACCAATCTTCACTCTTAATTTTTCAGATTCTATAGTCAGTTGAGTTTCATTTTCAATAATAGTGAGATTTATATCAGCCCATTCTTTTTTGCAAATAGCAATAGAATCCAATACAACCTCTTCTGGGCGGATCATTTTTACCTGAAAAAGGTCATCTGCTAAAAAATGAATCTGAATATTACATTTCTCAGCCATAAGCAATATTTTATTCTTATTGATTTCAACTCCTAGAACATCACCTGGATTTTGCCATCTTAAGCTCATCGTATTTTCCTCCTAAGCAGTATATATTAGTATAATGTTTGCACAAAAATGAAAAATTTTTATCAATCTAATTGTTTACATGAATCACGAATAATGAGTTCAGTTGAAAGAGATACCTGTCGTTGACTTATCTCTTCACCTTTGATGATTTTTATCAACATACCGACAGCAGTAACCCCCATCTCATAGATTGGAATTCGAATGGTGGTTAATGAAGGATCAATGTATGATGCAAATGGACCATCATTAAACCCAATAACACTAATATCTTTTGGGACAGCTAATCCCTTATTTTTAAGCATCTGTATAGCGCCAATTGCTAAGATATCATCAGTTGCAAAAACAGCTGTCAAATCAGGATGTTTTTCTAAAAGCTTCATCATACCCTGTGTTCCACTCTCTACGGTAAATTCAACCTCTTCGATTAAAGTAGAGTCATATGATATCCCTGCCTGAGATAAACCTAATTGATAGCCCTCCAAACGATCCTGTGACATAATATATTCCATTGACCCACTTAATAGTCCAATCTTTTGATGTCCCAATTCAGTTAAATACGTTACAGCTTTTTTGGCTGACTCGACATTATCATTATTTACCCAATAAAGTTCATCATCATTTGGAACCCTCCCGACCAGCACAATTGGATGATTACCATGTTGAACTTTTTGGATTAGTGAATCATTCACCCTGGATGCTAAAACCAAAAGACCATCTACCCGGCGCTCACGTAGCATTCGCAGTGCTTCTTCTTCTTCTTCAAAATGGTCTTTACTACTACTCAATAATAAACTATATCCATATTTTTGAGCTATTGAAGTTATTCCTCGAATAATCTCTGGAAAGAAAGGATTTGATAAAGCTGCTACAACAGAACGAGATAAAACTAGTCCTATCATTTCTGTGCTATTATTTACTAGACTACGAGCATTTGCATTAGGATAATATCCTATCTCATCCATTGCTTTTTTTACTTTTTCATGGGTAGCCAGACTGATACGTTTATTTCCTGCAATAACTCTTGAGACTGTTGACGGCGACACATTCGCTAATTTTGCTACATCTTTAATAGTTACCCCCATAAAATCCTCCTCTATAAGCTGTATATTTTATTCTTTGTGTTCAAACGTTTGCACAACTTCTCAAAAAAAAATCACACTTTTCTTTATGATTCTACATAGTTCTCAAAATGCCTGCTTAACATCAAGCTTTTTTTTAGATTATTTATAGTTATATAAATTTCAAAAACTTAAAGGCTGAGGAATTTATCTCCTCAGCCTTTAAGTTTTTGAATTCGAAATAAAATCATTAGGCTTCTATAGCCATCTGTTCAAAAGTGTTTTCTCCAGAATACTTTCCATTTGCTAATACATTCTTCAAAAATTGACCTGTATAGGATTTTGAATTTTGTGCCACTTTTTCAGGTGTTCCCGCAACAATTATCTCTCCACCCCGTTCTCCTCCTTCTGGGCCAAGGTCAATAATATAATCTGCTGATTTAATAACATCGAGATTATGCTCAATAACCAAAACAGTATTACCGCCTTCACGAAGTTTAAAGAGAATCTGTAAAAGCTTATTTACATCCTCAAAGTGTAAACCTGTAGTTGGCTCATCTAAGATATAAATCGTTTTTCCTGTACTCCGTTTACTAAGTTCTGTAGCAATTTTTACCCTTTGAGCCTCACCGCCAGATAAAGTGGTAGCAGGTTGACCCAATTTAATATAACTCAAGCCAACATCATAAAGAGTTTGCAATCGATTCGCAATTTTTGGGACATTTCCAAAAAACTCTAATGCTTCTTCCACAGTCATACTCAATACTTCTGAAATAGTTTTACCCTTATATTTGATCTCTAATGTTTCACGATTATAACGTTTCCCCTCGCAAACCTCACAGGGTACATAAACATCAGGCAAGAAATGCATTTCAATTTTAATAATTCCATCACCACTACAAGCCTCACATCGTCCACCTTTCACATTAAAAGAAAAACGACCTTTTTGATATCCTCTTGCCTTCGCCTCAGGAGTAGATGCAAATACATCGCGAATAAAATCAAAAAGTTTAGTATAAGTCGCTGGATTAGAACGTGGTGTTCTACCAATAGGAGATTGATCAATGGTAATTACTTTATCCAAGTTTTCTAAACCTAAAATTTCATCATGCACACCTGGACGTTCAATTGAATCATAAAAGTGCTGCATTAATTTACGATGAAGAATCTGATTAATTAGTGTACTTTTTCCTGAACCAGAAACACCTGTCACACAGGTAAAAGTGCCTAAAGGGATCTTAATATCTACATTTTTTAAATTATGCTGTCTAGCTCCTTTGATTTCAACATACTTTCCATTAGATTTCAGTCGTTCAGAAGGAATTGCAATAAATCGCTCTCCAGATAGATACTGACCTGTCAAAGATTTTTCTACCTTCATCACATCTGATGGCACACCTTCTGCAATTACATAACCACCATTTCGACCGGCCCCAGGGCCAATATCTATCACCCAATCAGCCTCTCGAATAGTATCTTCATCATGTTCAACAACAATAACCGTATTACCGATATCCCGTAAATCCTTCAATGTTTGAATTAATCTATCGTTATCCCTCTGATGAAGACCAATACTCGGTTCATCAAGGATATATAATACTCCCACAAGCTGTGAACCTATCTGAGTAGCAAGACGAATCCTTTGTGCTTCCCCTCCAGATAATGTTCCTGCAGCACGGCTTAAATTCAAATAATCCAAACCTACATCATTCAAAAAAAGCAATCTAGCTTTAATCTCTTTCAAAATCTGCTCTGCAATCATCTCTTCTCTAGAAGTCAGTTCCAAATTTTCGAAGAATTCTAAGGCTTCTTTGATAGAAAAACGGGTAACCTGATTTATATTCAACCCACCAACTATTACTGCCAATGTTTCCTTCTTTAACCTTGCACCACCACAAGATGCACAAGGACGTACACTCATATAACGTTCCATATGAGAATGGTATGATCCAGAATTATTATCATTTAAGCGGCGACGAAAATTATTGATAATCCCTTCCCATCTAGTCTCATGAGCTCTAGTTCGACCATAAGAGTTGGTATAATTAAATTTTATAATTTCATCTGAACCATATAAAATTGCATTAATTGCTTCTTTCGATAAATCTTTTAGAGGAACTTCTAAACTAAATCCAAGAGCCTCTGCGACTCCTGCCAAAAGTTGTGGATAATATTTAGCATTGGAATTTCTCCAGGGAATGATTCCCCCTTTTGTTGCAGAACGCTCCCACTCAAGAATCAAATCTGGATCAAATTCTCTTTTTTGACCTAAGCCATCACATTCAGGACATGCCCCATATGGACTGTTAAAAGAAAACATCCGAGGAGTTAACTCTTCAAGACTGATCCCACATTCAACACAGGCAAAATTTTCACTCATCAACATCTCTTTACCGTCAATGACGTCGATAATCACGAGACCTTCGCCCAATTTCAAAGATGTCTCTATCGAATCAGCTAAACGGCTCTGAATACCTTCTTTGACAATTAAGCGATCCACTACAACCTCAAGATTGTGCTTCTTATTTTTATCCAAAACTATATCCTCTGTAACATCTCTAACTTCGCCATCCACTCGCAGACGAACATAACCTTCTCTTTGGGCCATAGCAATGAGATTCTGGTGTTCTCCTTTTCGGCCTTTAACCAATGGAGCAAGAACCTGAACCTTTGTCCTCTCACCTAATCCCATAACTTGATCAACCATCTCACTCACCATCTGAGAAGCAATTGGTTTACCGCATTCAGGACAATGAGGATGCCCGACACGAGCGAAGAGAAGACGCAAATAATCATATATTTCTGTAACTGTACCTACAGTAGAACGTGGATTTCTGCTGGTTGTCTTCTGATCAATACTGATAGCAGGGGACAGACCTTCAATATATTCTACATGAGGTTTTTCCATCTGACCAAGAAACTGTCTAGCATATGCCGATAATGACTCAACATATCTTCTCTGGCCTTCAGCATAGATGGTATCAAAAGCTAGAGAAGATTTTCCTGAACCACTCAAACCAGTAATTACAACTAATTGATCTCGTGGAATATCAAGATCCAGGTTTTTTAAATTATTCTCCTGAGCTCCACGAATGATTATTTTATTCTTAACCATGCTATAAACCTCCACCTATAACTGATTTCGTAAATTTTCAATCTCATCTCGAATCTGAGCTGCAAGTTCAAACTCTAACATTTTAGCAGCATCTTTCATCTCTTCTTCTAGTTCAGAGATCAATCTGTGAATCTCTTGAGGAGTCATTTCGCTTTTCTCATCATCTTTTGGAATCTCCAATTTACGTTTTTTATCAACCAACATCTCTTCAGGACGAAGTACATCTCTGATTGGTTTAACAATTGTTTTTGGAATAATTCCATGTTCTTTATTAAACGCCATCTGGAGTTTCTGACGACGATTAGTCTCATCAATAGCTTTTCGCATAGAATCCGTCATTTTATCAGCATACATAATTACACGTCCATCAACATTTCGAGCAGCACGCCCAATCGTTTGAATCAATGCACGCTCTCCACGCAGAAAGCCTTCTTTATCGGCATCTAAAATCGCAATCAAAGACACCTCAGGCAAGTCTAAACCTTCCCGTAATAGATTGATACCAACCAGAACATCAAATTCTCCTTTTCTTAAATCACGAATGATCTCTTGACGTTCTATTACGTCAATATCAGAATGCATATAGCGAACAGCTATCCCTATCTCTGCTAAATATTCAGTCAAATCTTCACTCATCCGTTTAGTCAGAGTTGTAATCAAAATTCTTTCATTTTTATCATTTACTACATAACGAATCTCTTCCAAAAGATCATCAATTTGTCCTTTAACAGGTCTAACAACTACTTCTGGGTCCACCAATCCTGTAGGGCGAATGATCTGTTCAACAGTCTGGGTAGAATGCTCTGCCTCATAAGGTCTAGGCGTTGCAGAAACCAAAATCACCTGATTTATCAAAGACTCAAACTCATTAAAACGGAGTGGGCGATTATCCAAAGCAGAAGGAAGACGAAATCCATATTCCACTAATTTCTCTTTTCGAGATCTATCGCCTTTATACATCCCGCCAATCTGGGGGATTGTCATATGCGACTCATCAATAATTAATAACCAATCATCAGGGAAATAATCCAATAAAGTATCGGGCCTTGAACCTGAGCTACGTCCAGCTAAGTGTAGTGAATAATTCTCAATTCCAGTACAAAATCCGATAGTAGATAACATCTCCAGATCATAACGAGTACGTTGCTCTATTCGCTGAGCTTCTAATAATTTTCCTTCAGATCTAAATACTCTTAACCGTTCTTCCAATTCTTGCTCAATTGTCTTTAAAGCAACTTTAATTTTATCATCTTTCGTAACAAAGTGACTTGCTGGATAAATTATTACTTCATCTATTGTCTCTAAAATCTCACCAGTCAGAGTATCAATCACAGTGATCCGATCAATCTCATCACCGAATAGTTCAATCCTATACGCTTCTTCCTGATAAGCAGGAAAAATTTCAAGAGTATCTCCTCTAACACGGAATGCACCTCTAGTAAAATTAATATCATTACGATCATACCGGATATTGATCAATTCGCGAATAATTTCACTACGATCTTTGACCATTCCAACCTCCACTCGACAGGAAAGATCCAAATAATCACTAGGTGAACCAAGTCCATAAATACAAGATACACTGGCAACAATAATTACATCATTTCGTTCAAGCAGCTGAGAAGTAGCAGATAATCTAAGTCTATCAATATCTTCGTTAACCGCAGAATCTTTCTCGATATAAGTGTCTGTCTGAGGAACATATGCCTCTGGTTGATAATAATCATAATAACTAACAAAATAACCTACCGCATTATCAGGGAAAAATTCACGAAATTCAGAACAGAGTTGAGCTGCTAAAGTTTTATTATGAGCAATTACTAAAGTTGGCTTATTCACATTGGCGATCACATTTGCCATCGTAAAAGTTTTACCTGAACCTGTTACCCCCAAGAGGGTTTGAAATTTATCCCCACGTAAAATCCCTTTCGTCAACTTTTCAATCGCCTGAGGCTGATCTCCCTGGGGTTTATATTCAGCTATTAAATTAAACTTACTATTTTTCACAGTTACACCTCCCAAAGGCTGACTAGTTTCCACTTAGTAATATTTGCATATTTAAAAGATAATACTCTTCTTATACTAATCGATTAGTATATAATTATATCAGTAATAGTTACTATTTTAAAGAGAAAGTTTAGTGAACGCTTAATTTTTTCTCTTTCCCGAACATATATTCGATATATCTTAATTAATTCCTGCATATTCTTGAAAAATATTAAAAAACCTTTTGGTAAATTTGTGTGTACACGAAAAGAGTTAAGCATATCTACTTAACTAAGGGGGAGTTAAGTAGATATGCTTACTACATTAAAGAATAAATTCTTTTTCTCTTAATATCATTTTTTTACCTTTTTAAGAATACTATGTTTAATAATATCCTTGATTGGCAAAAATAGTTGTGAAGGGAGTTTAATGATATGAACATTTATTTTCCGAAAAAACATAAAAATACCCCCATCCAGTTATTAAACTGGATAGAGGTTTTGTTCTGTGCTAATAAACCCTATAAGATCGATTATCAGGGGAAATATTATATTTTAAAAATCAAAGATGAGGTACGAAGATTGTAATTTAAAACTCTCTTTATAAGCAAACCAGCTATCAAAAAGTAAATACTTTGAAAACCTTCAATCCTACTGCTTAATTTATGATTGCTTAGTCTCGCGCCATTCCTTTAAAATTTCCTGTAAAATAATTGTCATGCCTACAGTTTCATTCACATTTAAACTTAGTTCTTGTCCATCTTTGATTATAAAAACATTTTGTTCATCCCATCTAATTAAAGCATTTAAGTTTTGTCTTTCTTTCATACCACCTCATCCTCACTTTCATACCCCAAAGTCAGAATAAGCCAGGGACGAAAACTTTCTTTAACACCCAACTCTGTTCGAAGATACTCATACCGGATCGCTCCAATCCAACATGACCCTAATCCTACCTGAGTAGCAGCTAAAATAATGTTTTGTGCAGCAATTGAAGCATTTTGGCATCCAAAATATTCCGAAAATTCATCTTTATACTTTTCAGCCAATTGACTTGTATCAACTCCAATCACCATAAGGACAGGGGCTTGTCGAACAAATTCTTGATAATAACTCGCTTTATAGCAAATATTTTTTGTAGATTCGTCTGTTAGTACATAAATCTCCACACAATCAATTCCGCCCGCCTTTGGACCACTTTGACCAATTTCATATAATGCTGTTATTACAGACTGCTCAAGAACGACCTGTTTGTAATTTCTGACACTTTTTCGTTTTACAAAAAAATCTTTTAATTCAACCATATTGTTCCCCATTCCTCTACCCTCCTCCGTAAACTGTTAAATAAAAATAATCCGATTCCTATAAATGCAACTGACAAACTACAAACAACCACATATTCCGTTGCAAGTGGATAAATTGTCTTTGTCTGTAAAAAGGCATATCGTAATAAATCATATGAATAGGTTGTTGGCAAGCTTTTTGAGATATATTGGATAAATTTTGGTAAAATTGTAATTGGATAAACAACTCCTGATAAAATTGGAATTAATGCAGTTGCTATATAAACAAAAGCATCAGAATTTTTCATTGTTAAAATCATACTAGAAATAATCATTCCAATTTCAATTGCTGATATGGTTAAGCAAATCAGCAATTGAAATTGGAATATGCACGTAAGTAATGTGCGCCGCTATTTTAAAGCCGAAAAGCCGGATGGCCAACATTCCAATTATAGTATAGATAATCGCCTTTACCATTGCAAATAATATCCAACCAAAAATAACAAAAATTTTATTCACAGGAGCAAACCAGACCTGTTCTAAAGTTCCAAACCACATCTCTTTTTGTAGCATATACCCAGTCTGTTCTTGAATGTCATTAAAATAATAAAAAACTATACCAATAAAGATAAATGCAACAAAATTCTCTGTTCCACTCTGTTCAGCAAAATGTTCAAGACCATTTTTTTGAGTCAAAGCGAGAGCAAGAAGAACGCTTGGTAATATATTAAAGATCGGAATAATCAATTCACATGTAATTTGAATTGGATATCGGAGTAAGAACAAAAGCTCTTTCTTAAAAAAAGCACAAATCGGTCGAATATCATTAATAACCATATAAACCTCCCCCATCCCTTTTTGATCTCTCTTCTAATGCCTTCAAAAAAAGAATGGAAATCAAATTTAGTATCAATCCAGATACCAATATTTTAACCATTATTGGTAATGCACTTTCCCAGCCAAGATTATGCATAATAATTTCTCTTAGTAAACTAATACCCCAAGTGATGGGGATTACATTTCCAATCATAGCAAAAACTCCTGGTAGCTGTTCAATGGGTTGTGTTATTCCACATAAAATAACGAAAATCAGCATAATTACCTGAAACAACGCAAAAACCTCTCCAAAATTTAACACCATTCCTGCTAAAAGAAATGCTATTCCATACATAAAAGGCATCATAATAATAAAATTAATTAATACTAATACCCAATCTGTGTTCACCTTAAAGACGACAGCAATAACAATACCACTAACAATCAGCAAAAACGCGTTGATGGTCAGAGAAAGAAAACTCTTTCCGATCATCACCTTAATAATTGAGGTTGGTGCCATTGCAATCTGCTCCATTGTCCCACGTTGTTGTTCTGACCGCAAAGCAAGGCCTACAGACCAGACAATATGTGATAACCATGCCCATGCGACGGTTCCAATTATTACCCATAGATATGAATCAGTAGCTCCGAATGCTTTAACTACTAACAATAAAGGAATCAATAAGAAGAACGGTACAACAATATTAAAAAATAAACCCAATGGATACCGCAACTGGGTCAAAATTTCTTTTTTAGCAACTGCAAAAAAAACATTAAACATTGATTGCTTCACACCCCTCATCTGTTAATCTAATAAAGACATCCTCAATAGTTGGCATCTTAGTCTTTATACTAACTAGCTGGGTTACTTTGCTTATATTTTCTACTATTAAGTTAATTTCGTTATTATTTTGGTTATTACTATAAATTATCTCATAAACTTTTGCGTTGTTTAATAAATCATTATCTTTTTCAGTAACTCGTTTAACAAAATCAATTTTACACAAAATAGATTTTACATTTTCACAGGATTGTTTAACCTTTAATTCGATAATATTGTCATTTTTTACAAGATTTTTGAGTTCGTACGCTGTACCTTCATTAATTATTTGACCTTTTCGCAAAATACCAATTCGGTCACATAATTGTTCTGCTTCATAAAGATAGTGTGTCGTTAAAATAACTGATACACCAAAATCTTTATTTAAATGTTTGAGCAGTTTACGCAGTTCTATTGCAGATTTCACATCTAGCCCAACTGTTGGTTCATCTAATAACAAAACTTCAGGTTTGTGTAAAAGCGCTTTAGCAATCAGCAAACGTTGTTTCATTCCTTTTGAATATTCTTCAACAAAATCATCTTTCCTATGAGTTAGACTTACATATTCCAGTACTTTTTTGATCTCTGAATCCGTAACATGCTTGCTCAATCCATATAAACTTGCAAAAAATCTTAGATTTTCTTCACCAGTTAACTTCCAATAAAGCGAACGTTCTCCGCCTAAAACAATTCCAAGTTTGGATTTGACGTATTTCTCATTTTTAAAAATATCTTTTCCCATAATGGACAAACTGCCAGAAGTAGGTCTTAAAATTCCTGACAACATTCTGATAATTGTTGTTTTGCCTGCACCATTAGGGCCTAAAAGTCCGTAAAACTCTCCTTTTTTTATCTGGAGATTAAAGTTCTGTACAGCAATCGTCCCATTTTTTGCACTTTTAATTCCCAGCAATCTACCCCAAAAGTTACTTTTACCAGGATATTCTTTTGAGACATTATTAGCAACGATAACATTCCCGATCATTTTTTTCACCTTCCAATTTCTTTCTTATATAAAATTTATTTAAAAGCGAAATTAAAATTCTAGAAATTAATAGTTTAATGTTTTTAATAAGCATGTTTTTTTCAGTAACTGCGAACTTTGAAACCACAGCTATACAAACATTAATTTTACTTGAACGTTTACTAGTTAAATCAATATAGTAGTTTTGAACCTCTCACGACTAGAAGTCGCGAGATTCCCGTTTCATGGATTTCGTTACCTACTTTCTCCACGGGCGTAACTTCGGGGCGTACCGACCCTAGTATGTAAAAAAATTATGTACTTAATAATCTTAGTCCTTCTTTTA
>DAOVRZ010000109.1:0-19519 GCA_030627905.1 Halanaerobiales bacterium | reverse complement strand
TATAGCTTTCTTCTTGAGTTATTACTTCTATTTCATATTTTTTTGCTTTATAAGTAATATATTTTATCAGTTTCTTATATGGTATGGAGACGAATTTTTGATTGACAACTTTACTCATATTACATTTGGTTTTCCATCCTTCATTGTAGCCTCTTCATTTATAGACTTCATCACCTGCTATGCTACCTGTGAAGGCAAAAGCTTATAATTCTCATTATCTTTTACTATATGATAGGCTTTTTCATAATTAAAAAATTTTTCTTTTTCAAAGAAGTATTGCCTTACAGTGTATAGTTATATAGATTTTTCGCAGTATGACACATTTCTTGCAATATAGAATACTATGTTCGTCCTGTGTGTAGTCTATTAGTGGTAGTTAAGTAGGGAACATCCTCCAATGTTAACACCTCCCTTCGTAAGTATATTATAGCGCAAACATACGTTCGATTCGAGAAAAAGTACAAAATCTCCAATTCATCTCCCTCCTACGCAAAAGCTTAGAGGAAGGAGATGAATTGATTTATAGAATAAAATTTTATAAAAGTGAAAGAATAAGTTTGAAACATTCAAAGAAATTTCAGAAGGGAGGGAAAATATTTGCCTCTTTCTAGCAAAGAATTTGGCTATGTAAAAGATCACCTTTCATGGGAATTATTAATGGCTAAGAAATATAATGATTATGCCCAACAGGTTACAGATTTACAACTAAGACAGACCATCAAGCAAATTGGCAGAAAACATCAAAGCAATTACAATACTTTACTCAATTTTTTATCCTAAGGAGGCATTAGTAAATATGAATAACATGAATCAATCTCGCTACGGTGGATATGGAATGACTAATTCTACTGACAGTTCCCAATATGACGGTGGCCAAGGCGGTTATGGCACCATGAATACTGGCAATCAATATGGATATACCAGTCAATATCGTGGTAACAATCCTGCTCACTCTGAAGAAACTGGTGGGTATGCTGGCTATGGAATGACCAATTACGCTGGCGGTGGCGGTCAAGGCGGTTACGGCACCATGAATACTGGCAATCAATATGGATATACCAGTCAATATCGTGGTAATAATCCTGCTCACTCTGAAAATCTTGGTGGGTATGGTGGAAACGGAATGACCAATTACACTGGCGGTGGTGGCACTATGAATACTGGCAATCAATATGGCTACACCAGTCAATATCGTGGTAATAATCCTGCTCACTCTGAAAATCTTGGTGGGTATGATGGATACGGAATGAGCAATTATGCTGGCGATGGCGGCCAGGGTGGCTATGGCACTATGAGTACTAGCAATCAATATGGTTATACCAGCCAATATCGTGGCAACAACCCTGCTCACTCTGAAGAAACTGGTGAGTATGGTGGAATGACCAACTACACTGGCGGTGGATCCCAATATGGAGGCACTGCACAATTTGGCGGCGGTCAAGGCGGTTATGGTACTATGAGCACTGCTAATCAATATGGATACACTGGTCAATACCGTGGTAATTCAACTCATCATAGCGAAGGTGGACGCAACTATTAAGGAGGCATTTGTGATGAATCAACAAAACAATCAAAATAATCGATATACCAATCCTCCAAACTTTGGTACAAACTATCCTAATACACAATATAAAGGATATACTGAGCAAGAAGGTTCACCTTATGGAAGTACATCCAATATGAATCAACCACAAAACCAAAGCAATCAATACGGCTATACAACTCAATATCAGGGTGACAACCCATATCACTCTGAAAGCAGATATAGTAATTTGAAAACACATGGCGGCACAGGATATACTAGTCAAAGTAGTACTTCTCCATATCAAGGAATGAGTCAACAGTATTCTAATACTACAACTATGACTCCTGTTCAACAACAAAGAACTCAAACAGGAACCCAATATACCGATCGTGATAGGATTAATGATCTGTTACTCTCAGAGAAATATCTAACTGAAGGATATAATATCAGTACCTTTGAAGCTACAAACTCGCAATTACAAAGTACAATCAAAAATATCCTGAATAATACCCATACTAACAGAGAAATTCTTCACCAGACCATGCAACAACGAGGTTGGTATCAAACAGAACCTGCAGATCAACAACAAGTTTCACAAACCTATAGTGAGTTTAATAGCTATAAGAGTCAATTGCCGTACTAAGCTTAAAAGCCCTGTAGTTCACACAATGAACTGCAGGGCTTTTTACTAATTATGCCTAAAACAATATAACTTCTGGGGGTTATATTTCTGATTTCACAATTGAATGTTTTCTCGCAGTTTTGTTTAATGGCATATACACAAATCGAACCCATCAATAATATATCTTCAAAGCAATCTCCAAATTTAACCGAACATCCCGATCCTTAAAATCAACATCCAAAATAGTTTGAATTCTTTCTATTCTATAAAGAACTGTATTATAATGAACATATAATTTTTTTGCAAGACGCTTTAAGTTTCCATCACACTCGAAATAATAATCTAAAGTCTTTACTAATTCAGTATTATTCTTTTGATCATACTGAATTAAAACTCCTAAAGCATCACTTAGAAATTTTTTCAAAACAGATAGATCAATTTGATGTAGTATCCGCGAAATTCCTAATTTATCATAATAGAATATCTCTTTGCTAGAATTTGTTATCAACGCGATTCTAATAGTTTCTTTAGCCTCTAAATAGCTCTCTTTAAGGTGAAATAATCCTTTTGAGGGAGAACTAACACCAATATAATATGTTTGTTGGTATGATTCAAGCATTCTTTGAACTTCAAAAATAGTTTTCCTAATATCATTTTCAAGATCATCCTTATGACCAGAAATAGAATGAAGCAGAATGAATTTAGTACCCCATTCTCCAAAAATAACTTCTCTTTTTTGATTTTCACAGATTCTTTTTATATCCCGTATAACCTGATTCCGAATCAAACAATTTTTTCGCGATTCTTCTCCTGGAGTAGTTTCTTCAGGTACTTCAAAGATAATAACACTAAATTGCCCTTTAAGTTCCCAATGCATAGCTTTCGCTCTAGAAAGAATCACATCTCCTATTTCAAACCTTCCGTGTAAAAGGTCATACAGAAGATCATTTTGATAACGTCGTTCCACTTCAAAAATAGATTGTTGATTTAAAATCTCCATTGCAGCTACTGTTGCAGACCTTTCAATACCAATTAGGTCAATAGCTTCTAACTTTTTTAAAACTTCCCAAACAAAGATATAGCCATAGCATTCTTGACCGACTAGAATAGGTATTGACATCTGTAACATCGCTTTCTCGCCTTCGATAGTATTCTGTTTAAAACGCCCCGACTTACTTTGACCAACTAAATGATTTTTTTTAAACCTCCAAACTGAAGTACTCTCATCTAACTCAAATATATCTTCTTCATCCAACTGACCCATTAGATCAAAAGTTTGAATTTCATAATTTTGATTTAATATTGCTACAGGATTTCCTACCAATCTTGCAATATTTTTTGTAATTTCCTCTAATCCGCCGCCTTTTAATACCACATCCATTAACATCTCATGTGTATCGAGAGATTTTTTCAAAAACACTGCTTGAATATTTAATATTTCGCTTAAAATAGAATCCACAAAGTCAGAAAAAGAGGTTTCAAAGGGAAGTTCAATTAATGGAAAATTATATTTGTCAGCCTGCTCTAACATGATTTGAGGAATTTTTTCAATATAACGCCCAGGTTTGATCGCTAGTCCTGCTAATCCTCGTTCTGCTAATGCAGGAATTAGCTGACACTGAGCTTCTTCGTCATCTTTTATAGCAAATACAGTAGAGAGTAATAATTCACCTTCTTTAACCCATTTTGTAATATCTGGAACTTCCATAATGTTAATAGATTTAATAACTCGGTCAATTCCATTATGTCCCGCTACTAGTTTTGCATTTCCCCAAAATTCCAGGCTTAATGCTTCCCTTATAGTAATTCCAACTTCCCGTTTCATCTACATAACACCTCTTTTATTATAGTACTGAAAAATTTTCTTATTTACCTAATATATTCTCCGTATGCAAAATATAACCTTTGAACTATTTAAGGTAGTTAGATTTTTTCTCTAAAGAGAATAAAAAAACCGTATTAGTCATCCTTAATCAATAAGAATGACCAATACGTTTTTAGCAAAATTCTATCAGAGTGATACTGATTTATCTGAAGTTTCACCTATATTTTCTGGCAAAACTAAGTTTAATAGCAGACCAGCAAGACCAGACAACGCCATCCCTGCAAACTCTAGATCACCAGGAAGTGGTAATGTTGCTCCACCAATTCCTAGAACTAAAATTACACTGGCTATGATTAAGTTTCTAGATTTAGTCAAATCAACCTTGTTCTCTACCATTGTCCGTACACCAACACTCGCGATCATACCAAAGAGAAGAATTGAAATACCACCAATAACAGAAGTTGGTATTGTAGAAATGATTGCACCAAATTTTGGGGATAAAGATAAAACAACTGCAAAGCAAGCAGCTATCCTCATTACAATAGGATTATATACTTTTGTTAATGCTAATACCCCCGTATTTTCTGAATAGGTAGTGTTCGGTGGTCCACCAAAAATACCTGCTATAGCTGTAGCAATACCATCACCCAACATTGTTCTGTGAATCCCTGGATCTTCAACAAATTCTTTGCCTTTACCTACAGTTGCACTAATTGCTAAAATATCACCAACATGTTCGACCATTGATACAATCGCTACTGGAGCAATCGCTATAATCGCGCTCCATTTTATAACAGGAAAGGAGAAATTAGGTAGGCCAAATAGTGCAGCTTCTTTTATAGAAGCAAAATCTGCGAGACCAAAAATAAAAGCGGCAAGATAACCAACAGCAAGCCCAAACATAATTGGAATTAACCTGAAGAAGCCACGACCAAACACACTTGCAAAAGCAGCAGCTAACAAAGCTATCAAGGCTACCACTCGATGACTAGAAGCCATACCTATGGCGACAGGGGCCAACGTTAAACCGATGACTATGATGACTGGCCCGGTTACAATAGGTGGGAAAAGAAAATTAATAATCTTTGGCCCAACAAGATATATTATAAAAGCCATCAGAGCATAGACAATACCTGCAGCAATAATCCCACCCTGAGCCGCTGCAATACCTGCGTTTCCAACTACAAGAGTTATCGGTGCAATAAAAGCAAAGGATGAACCTAAATAAGCTGGAACCTTCTTCTTTGTAATCAAGTGAAAGACCAGGGTTCCAATACCAGCAGTAAATAATGCTACTGACACATTAAGTCCAGTCAAGATTGGAACTAATACTGTGGCACCAAACATAGCCAGTGCATGTTGAAGCCCAAGTAAAATCTTTTGCCCACCAGATAGTTGACTGACACCATTAACCTCTAAATTGTTTTCCATAATATTCTACAACCTCCTTAAAATCAATTTTCCTTCGCTCAACAAACTACTTCCTACTCCCTGCTTTTAACTGTCACCCCCCCTTTTTTTATTATTTTGATGCGAAAAAACGATAATACCGAATATGTAACTATGGAAATACTCTCTCCCTTAAGGAAAGAGTATTATTTCTACTTTTATTCTGAGCCTTTCTTTTCTTTCAAGGCTTTTAAAACTTTCTCTGCAGTAATAGGCATACTGGTAATTCTAACACCAGTTGCATCATAAACAGCATTTGCAATAGCCGGAGCCGCTGGAATCATTGCTGGTTCGCCCACCCCACGCGCTCCATAAGGACCATCTTTTAGAGGAGTTTCCACAAACTCAGTAATTATTTTAGGACAATCCTTAGCAGTTGGAATTTTATAATCAACAAAAGAGGGATTTAAAAGTTTACCATCTTTTAAAATCATCTCTTCCATCAGAGCAGTACCCACTCCCTGTATCACAGCACCTACTACCTGTCCTTCACAGGTGGCAGGATTAATTACGCGCCCAACATCAAAAACAGCTATCATTTTAATTACATCAACTTCACCCGTCTCTAAATCAACTTCTACCTCTGCTCCATGAGCGCCAAAAGTCCAGTGGTTTACAGGACGTCCTTGACCTGTTTCAAGATCAAGGTTTGTTATTCCCTTTGGAATGAAAATACCTCTACCAATGATTGGACCACCCACACCACTTCCATCAGAATAAATTAAACCTAAAGCATACTCAGTAATACTCTTCTTTATGTTCGGATCCTTTTTAGAATAGATAATTCCATCTTCAATAAAAAGTTCCTCAATAGCAATTTGTAAATCCTGAGCAGCATAGTTAAGTAATTGCTTTTTAACATCTCTAGCAGCTCTAATTACAGCATTTCCTGTAGAATAAGTTGTTCGACTCCCTACAGTCTGCCATTCATAAGGTGTATAATCTGTATTTGGAACATTCACATGAATCTTTTCAAAGTCTACACTTAACTCTTCAGCAGCAATTTGAGCAAGAGCCGTATGAGAACCCTGACCAATATCTGTACAACTGATCTGTAAATTAAAGGTACCATCTTCTAAAAGATAAATTATCGCAGTTGAAGCAGCAGCAGGCGGAGTTGATGGCCCTTTATAACCTCCTGCCATCCCTTTTCCTCTTAGCTTGTAAGGTTTTGTAGGAATTTCTTTTTTATCCATTTCCAATAGTTCTTTTACACGTTTAACACAGTCTACATATCCTACATTTTCTACTTTTTCACTAGTAACTGTCAGCGAACCATCTTTAAGACCATTTATCGTCCTTATTTCAGCTGGAGAAATCCCTATTTTTTCAGCAATAATATCCAGATGTTGCTCAATTCCCCAATGAATCTCACACATACCAAATCCCCGATAAGCACACCCAACTGGGTGATTGGTATAAACACAGTATGAATCAGCTTTTACATTCTCAATATCATAAGGCCCAGAACATGAATATCCCGCTGTTTTGGAAATATTCACTCCATAATCATTATATGCTCCAGCGTCCCAGATATAAGTGATCTCTTGAGCAATAATTTTTCCATCTTTTCTAACTCCAGTCTTATATCTAGAGCGCAATCCCTGACGATTTACCGCACACTGAAACTCTTCTTCTCTGGTATATTCGAGACGAATACTTCGACCAGGTATAGTTTTTGCTAAAGCTACAACCATTGGTTCAATCTGCAAACCAGCTTTTGCCCCAAAACCACCACCAATATTATTAACTTTAACAGTAACTTTGTTCAAAGGAATATCAAAAATATGACCCAACATTTGTCGAACTGCAAAAGGAGATTGACAACTAGAAAGAACTTCTAATTGACCATCTAAATTCATTTTAGCAATACAAACATGAGTCTCAAGTGGAACATGATGAACCATAGGCACTGAAAATTCATCCACGAAGATAAAATCAGTTTTTTCAAATCCTTCGTCTACATTACCTTTTCTTAACTTAAAATGTTCACTTATATTAGTATGCGGTACAGGATGGATAAAGACCGCATGATCATATTCATGCAATTTATCATGAATAAGAGGAGCATCTTTTTTCATAGATTCCATTGGATCAAAAAGTGCAGGTAATTCGTTATATTCAACTTCAATTAATTCAAGAGCTTTTTCCGCAATTGCCTCACTTTCTGCCGCCACAGCAGCTACTGCATCACCTATATAACGCACTTTATCAATTGCAAAAACTGTTCTATCTGCCATATAAAGACCTGTTGTATTAGGAAAATCACGACCTGTAATAACCGCTTCAACACCAGATAAAGATTCTGCCTTACTTGTATCAAGTTTTAAAATTTTAGCATGAGGAAACGGACTTCTCTTAATCTTTACATATAACATACCCTCAAATTTCATATCACCAACATATTTAGCTTCACCGGTAACTTTACTTATCCCATCAATTCGCTTTACACTTTTACCGACAACTTTCATAATCTCCCTCCCTTCAACCTCTCATTTTTTCAGCTGCACACTTAATAGCTTCAACTATCTTCTCATAACCTGTGCATCGACACAGATTACCACTGATACCCTCACGTATTTCTTCATCTGTAGGGTTGGGATTTTTGGTCAATAACGCTTTTGCAGACATAATCATACCAGGAGTACAATAACCACACTGTAAGGCTGAATTTTCAACAAAAGCTTCTTGAATTACATCTAATTCTCTTCCCTGTGCTAGACCCTCGACAGTAAATATCTCACTATCATCAACTTCAGGAGCCAGTACAAGACAGGAATTGACTGCTTTATTATTCATAATCACAGTACAGGCACCACACTCACCACCACCACAACCACACTTGGTTCCTGTTAAACCTAACTTTTCTCTAAGCATCTCTAACAATGTCATATTAGCCGGAACTTCTAATTCCTTTTTCCTGCTATTAATAACAAAGGAGATTTTATAATTTTCCATGGAAAATCCTCCTTCTTATGCTCGAATATTTACATTCCCAATATTTCTTCAATTCCACGTTTTACTAAAACAGAAGAAATTTCATATCTATACTCTTTGGAAGCGCGAATATCAGAAATTGGTGAAATGTCGGTAAGTACAGTTTCTTTGACCTTCTCTAACAGTTCAGGAGTAATCTTTGCATTTTTTAATAAAGCTTCTGTATTTTTTGCCCGAACTGGAGTTGGCGCTACAGCAGCTAGAGCAATCCGCACCTCACTGATTTCGTTTTCATTTTTACCCAAAACCAAAACTGCAACACCGATACTTGATAGATCAACCGCCTTACGTCTGGCATGTTTGAAATATTTTCCCTCTGCATCCGTAATAGGAGGAATAATTACTTCTGTCACTATCTCTCCTGATTCAAGAACGGTAGATCCAGGGCCAGTAAAAAATTCACCAATTGGCACAACTCTTGTACCTTGAATGCCTTGAATTTTGACTTTAGCGTTATAAACTAATAAAGCTGGAGCGGTATCGGCAAGAGGGGAGGCATTGCAAATATTACCAACTAAAGTACCCCTATTTCTAACCTGCAATGATCCAATCTCATGAGCGCCATCAGATAAAACAGAATAATATTTTTGAACAACCTCAGAATTCGAAATCTCATTTAATGTTGCTGTTGCCCCGATGGTTAATCCTACAGTTTCATCATAATGAATTTTATTTAATTCTGGAATTTTTTTAATATCCACTAAATACTCTGGTTTGATAACTCCATCACGCATTCTTACGACCACGTCAGTACCACCACATAATACTATAGCTCCTGGCCCATACTCAACAAGAAATTGACACGCTTCCTCAACAGTTTTTGGAACTAAATATTGAAATTGAGCAAGTTTCAAATCGGCACCTCCTATTTTTTAATCTTAGTACTTTTTAAAATATTCTGAAAATTTAAAATGTGACCCTCCTCTAAAACACTCAAAGGAGAGCTCTTTTTAGTATTATAAAAAGATGGTTCTTTTCATAATTATTTCTTTTTTCTTTAAATCATTCCCAATTACCTCTAGATAAAGTATACAAATAACTTACATGTGATTTGTATACTTTATCATAATTCTAATAACACAGCACCTAGATTTGCTTCTAATCTAAGTTCAGCATCACCATCACTGTAGCTACCACCATTAAGAAGATCTTCAACCGCTCCTTTAATTCCCCATTCATCAAAAGGAATTGTTAATGTTTGAGGTTCATCACTATTATTAATTACAGTAAAAATTCTCTCTCCATTATATTCACGCTCAAAAACTAGAATTTTTCTTTTATCATCAGTATAAACAGTCTTATATGTTCCAAGTTGCAAAGCTGGATGAGAGCGACGAATCTTGATCATCTGTTTATATAGACTTAGCAATTCATGATTCTGTTCCTCTGGATTCCAAATCATTGGGCGGCGACAATCTGGATCCTTTCTGCCTTCAATACCCACTTCATCACCATAGTAAATTGCAGGAGCACCTAGATATGTTAACTGAAAAATAATCATAGGCTTAAGCCGTTTTACCTCACCCTTTGCAAGTGTTAAAATCCTCTCCACATCATGAGTACTAACCATATTATAAAGAACATGGTTCACTGGCTCAGGATAACGAGTTTGATCCATTCCCAATTCTTTCACAAAACGACTAGGGCGTTTCAAGCGTTTTATAAAATATTTGATAAGTAAATCACGATACTCGTAATTCATTGTTGAATCAAACTCTTTCTGATTAATCCACGGACTTGCATCACCCCAGATTTCACCAATGAGTAGTACTTCTGGGTCAATCTCTTTAACTGTTTGATATAATTCTTTCCAAAAATCATGAGGTACCTCCGACGGTGCATCTAACCTGATTCCTTTTACACCCAAACTCATCCAATACTTAACCACCTCTAAAATATATGTCCTAACTTCAGAATTATCATAATTTAATACTGGTAAACTACTATAACCATGCCAACTTTGATAATTTCCATCTTGCAGATCAACTGGAAAACTATAAATATCATACCAATCCACATATGGAGAGTCCTCACCATTTTTGATTATATCCTGAAAAGCCCAAAAACCAGATCCAGTATGATTGAAAACACCATCAATAATGATATAAATTCCTCGCTTCTTTGCCTCATCCACTAAATTTTTAAATAGTTCATTGGTTCCAAAATGAGGATCCACTTTCATATAATCAGAAGCATCATATTTATGATTGGAGACAGATTCGTGAATAGGATTGAAGTATATCGCTTGAATACCTAAATCCTGTAAATAATCGAGCTGATCCAAAACTCCTTGCAAATCACCTCCGAAGAAATCTGCACCTCTCGCAGGGTTAGAAGGAAGTTGATCCCAACTCCGACTTTCTACGGGTGATCCATATACATCGTATTCCCCAAATTTCGGATCATTAGTTAAGTCTCCATTATAAAAACGATCTGGAAAGAGCTGATAAATAACAGCACCTTTAGCCCAATTCGGGATTGCAAACGTTTGCATAGAAGCCATAGAAATATTATATGGCTGTATTTGATCTTTCTCACTAGTTACAGCATTCTGACCTAAATAAACTACTTCATTACCAGCAAAGATTTTAAAGAAATATGTAGATGCTTCTTCTCTAGGCCTAAACTGCGTCTTATAAAAACTGTAAAAACTATTAACCGTATAAAACTCCATTGGTATTTCTAAACCGTCATCAAAAATCAATTGAATAGCATCCACACCATCCCGTTGAACCTGAATCTTTAAATTAACTTCCTCACTTTCTGTCAAATAAGCAAATCTCACACTTTCTGGATTATGAAAAATATGCTTGGCCTTTAACTCAACTGCGTTCGATGTTCCTGTCATCATAAACATAACTAACAAAAGTAACATTAAAATTCTTACTTTTTGCAATATTGCAACCTCCCTTATCTCTTCTTGATTTAATTATATCAGGCAATTTGTGGATGGTAAAGAGGATAACTTTGATAATATCAATAAAGCCACTTTTTAGAAGTTATGTTTTCTAAAAAATGGCTTTTAACTCGGAAAATTTTACTTATAAACATTAATTCTATTTACAAAAGTTGTACCTATAAGTTCATTTTCTCCTAAACCTTTAAGGACACATTCAACTTCAAAACCTTCTGATTCTAAAACAGATTTCCACGAATCTTCTTCATCGCCTGCCATATCATTTTGAGCATGATCCCCTGCAACGAGCATCATTGGCATAAGCGTTAATTTTTTATAATCTCTTTCCTTTAAAATTGGTAATAAATCTTTGAGTTCAGGATAACCTTCAACATTACCAATAAAAACATGGCTCTTTTTATCATCAAATAATCTTTGTAATAAACTATAACAAGCATTAGCAAAGTGTTCAGTCCCATGTCCCATAAGCACTACAGCATGTTCATGATCTCTTGTAGGCATTTGATGTTCTAGAGCCTCAATTACTTCATGATAATCTTCTATAGAATAAAGTAATGGATGACCTAATGTAATATTAATCTCCTTTTTATGCTTAATCATCGCTACAGCTAATTTAACTTTTTCATATTCCAATCCAGGGATAATATGAAGCGGTTGAACAATGATTTCCTTAAATCCATCTTCAACCATTCTATTGAGTGCATCCATCGTGGTATCAATATGTAAACCATCTCGTTCTTTTAATTTCTTAATAATCATATTTGAAGTAAATGCTCTTCTTACTTCATACTCTTTAAATGTTTCCTTTACCTTTTCTTCAATACTTTCAATACATCTTTTTCTTGTTTCTTCATAGCTTGTTCCAAAGCTAACAACTAATATCCCTTTTTTCATCGTAATTCCTCCTTAATCATCTAATACTCCATATAGCAATATTTTTCTAATTGTTACCTTCAATTTCACCTTCAATTTCCAAATATACTTGTCTTAATTGATTGATTTCTTCTTCGGTTGCATTCCAGTATCCTCTTTGATGGTATTCAAACATGGATTCAAGAATATTGTTATAGGCCCACCTATTATTATCCATCATACGTCGTTTCATTTCTTCATCTAAAACATACGTTTCAAGTAAATTACTATAAATCCACTCTTCTACTTTATTTGTCGTCGCAGCCAGGCCTAAAATATTCTCAAAGCGCTGTTGGATTTTTTGTACACCGTGGTATTTATGTTCAAGCATTCCATCAATCCATTTTGGATTAAGAAGTCTTGTTCTAACACCTCGTTCAATAGATTTATTGACACTTTCAGTTTCAATTTTTTCTCCTGTCGTATCACTAATAAAGACTTCTGCTTTTTTACCCTTTGCCATTTCAATAGATTTTGATAATCCACCAAAATATTCATAATAGTGGTCTAAATCTGTCACTTCATATTCATGATTACTTCTTATCTGAGAAACAATATCCACCACTTGCAAATTTTTATTTAACAGTTCTTCAGATTCATAACCGCGATAATTCTTACTATAAACATGCTTTAAACTTTTAATATACATTTCTCCAATTTGTTCTTCATCAGTCCAATTCTTCGTTTCGATTAGTTTCGATATACCTGTCCCATATTCACCCGCAACTGGACCAAACAACCTCGAATAAGAAAACTCTTTTGCCTGTTCTTCTTCATACCCTTCCTCAATTAAACTCTTGAATATTTTTTTAGCATTTGCCTTGAAATAATTATCTTCATCGCTTTCTTCTAACTCTGCGATTTCTTTGAAAATTCTATTAAAACCTTCAACTAAGTTCGGGAACATATCTCTAAAAAATCCACACATATTAATCGTAATATCAATTCTCGGTCGTCCAAGTTCCTCCAGTGGAATAATTTCATACTCTGGTTCAAAACGATTCCCACTCGTTTTAACCTTCACGCCCAAATAACTAAAAATTTGTCCAACGGTTTCTCCTTGAGTTCTTGATGTTTCAAGCCCCCAAAGAATAATAGCAACACTTTTTGGATATTCTCCTTTTTCTTCTGTATATTTTTTTATTGTATTATTTGAAATTTCTGCTCCTCTAGTATAAGCTGCCTCTGTTGGAACTAAAGTTGGATCAAACTGAAATAAGTTACTTCCTGATGGCAGTACTTCTGGGCTTCTAATGATATCTCCAGCAAGTCTCATATTAATATATTCTCCGTCCAACCCAGTAAGCAATCCTTTTAATTCATTATTGTCTCTACTTGTTTCAAAACAACGAAGACCAAACTCAATAGATTGTATAAACTCATCCTTGATTTCATCATCTTTATATGTATAAAAATCAAACGTTCTTTTGAGCATATAGTGATCAATATATTCTTTTACTTTAACATCTAAAATTCTTGAATTTTCAACATCATTCTTATTTAAAATAATATCATAATCTAACCCTTCATTTTCAGCTATTAGTCGTCTCAAAGATTTAATACTTCCTCGATCATATCTAAGGATGAACTTCATATAATCAATGGACTCCTCTTCTGTGTAGCTTTCGCCAAAAATATGTAACCCATAAGGGATTAGCGACCTTTTCATGCGATAAAGCTCTTTTTCGATTCCAGCAAAATCATCAACCTCTAAATTTAAAACCTTTGCTTTTTCCTTAATAATCTTTTCAAGAACTTTAAGTCTATTGGGGTCTACTCGTTTTGCTTCCGCATATTCATTTAGAATCGTCTCTAAATTCAAGTAATCTCCATAGAGTTCCCCTTCTTTAAAGGTTGGTGGTTGATAACTAACAAGCGCTGCATGAGTTCTTCTCTTAGCAATCATCGCTTCAGAAGGATTACCACAATAATATAAATATAAATGAGGGATATCAAAAACAAGCTTATCTGGGAAACAATCTCCCGACATACCACATTCTTTTCCTTTTAAAAACTCTATGGTTCCATGAGTTCCTACATGGATGATAACATCTGCGTTAAACTCATCTCTCAACCATTTATAATAAGCAATATATTGATGGTGAGGTAAAAGTTCTTTATCATGATAAACTTTATCTGGATTTTCATGAATGCCTCTCGAAGGTTGAAGTCCAATAAACACATTACCATTAATTAGACCAGGTGTTAAAAAATCTTCATCTTCACTCATTACAGTTCCTGGTGCTTTACCCCACTGCTTAACCATTTCATTTTTGTACTTTTCGGAATTTAAGAAAGCTTCATAATTCCCTTTGTGATATTTAATCATAGCATCATTACTCTCTAGCCACTTTCCAGAATTCATAATACCACGAGTAAATGTATCCATTAGTTCTTGTGCTCCCATTGATTCAATGGTAAAATCATTGTGATTTAAAAACTTAGTAATACTACTAATGGATTCAAAAGTATCTAAAAATGCTCCACCAAATAATCCTGCCTCACTCGGCGGATAATTATAACAAATAATAGCAACTCTTTTATCTTTATTTTGTTTTTTTCTTAGCTCCATCCAATTCAAAACTCTAGAAATAAGTTTATCTACTCTTTCATCTATTAAATCAATTTTATTTATTTCAAGATCAAATTCATGATTATAATTTTCTTCTACAAGAGCCCCAACTAAAATATTTTCAATACAACCATCCAATTCAGGTAACATTAAAGTTACCAAAAACTCTGATGAATTTAACCCCTCTTTTGAATTTTGCCACTCGCTGATCTTTCTTCTCGTCATAAAAAACGGGTGAATAATTGGTATCTTTAGCTTTTCTAACATATTTACGACACCCTCTGCATCTCCACCCATAGGGCCTGCTCCTAGTCGAAACGGCATAAAATTAATAATTAAATCCACTTTTCCATATGCTCCACTAGAAAGCAAATCATTAATCATACTTTGTTTTCTAGCCGTAGCTTTTGCAAAAGCAATAGGTAATACATTCACATGCTTTTCAAATTTTGAAACAATTCCTGCAACTGCTGTAGCAGTATGGTTGGGATAACTATTGCCAGAATATAAAACCGCTACTGTTCCCTTTTCACTATCATAGAAATGATCTTTAACATAGTCATCATAATCTTCATAATACTTTTTAGTTTTAGGATCACAAATACCGATTTCTTTTTTTTCTATTGGTTCTTCTGCTTTTGGAACTTCTTTCAATCCTCCATAGGTTCTAAGTAGCATAAAGAGCATATTTTTTATATCCTCATAAGATGCATTTCTAAAATACTTCCCTATATGGATATAATTTTTCATATCTCTAAACTTACCAAAAGGCATTATTTTTCCCATTTTTTCAGCCATTTCCATCATCTTCATCATATCTTCTGGCTTTATACTTTTGCCTTCTGATTTTTTTCCCATACCCATCTCTTTCATTGTATAGCTACCTAGCTTCGTCAATTTATTTAATCCTTTTCGACCGCCAATCGGTACAATATTTCCTTTACATTGACTACACGCCTTAACAATACTTTCAGAAAGATCGTAAGGTGCTCCCATCAAATCAACAATGACCATATCTGCATCAATAATATTTCCAACTAACTCATCTTTCTTATTTTTTTCTACCGTATTCCCAACATAAAATAATTTCAATTCAAACTGATCAGAGTATTTAGTCTTCACTTCATGACTTGCTTTTATAAGATATTTTAGAATAAGTCCAGATACAGAAACAACAACAATTTTCATTTCATCCACTCCTAAACAACAGACTTTGCATAGTATATTGATCGCTCTAATTCATGATGATCAACCTCAGTTGCATTAATCCTAAAAACACTTTTTAAAATTTCATGATCAATAACAGAATCTACATTACCCTCTGCAACAACCTGTCCATTATTTATTACTATTATTTCATCTGAATATCTTATTGCTTGATTTATGTCATGTAACACCATCACAACGGTAAGTTGATCATTGATATTCAAGCTTTTTATTAATTCTAATAATTCTAATTGATGACACATATCTAAATATGTTGTTGGCTCATCAAGTAATAATACCTTTGGCTTTTGAGCCAACGCCATTGCAATCCACACTCTTTGTTTTTCACCACCAGAAAGCGTACTCATCTTTCTATTTTCATATTCTTTAACTCCCGTTCGATTTAGTGCCCAATCAATAATTTCAGTATCTTCTTTAGTGCCACCACTCATCCAATTTGTATAGGCATAACGACCATAACTAACAAGTTCTCTTACACTTATATCAGTTGGACACACATAATGCTGAGATAATACTGCTATTTCTCTGGCATATTCTTTTGATTTGATTTTTGAAATATTTTTTCCTTCAAATGAAATTTTTCCCTTCTTTATCTTTGTATTTTTCGATATGGCTTTGATAATTGTACTTTTTCCAGAACCATTAGGCCCAATAATTGATACCATTTTCCCTTTTTTAATACTCAAACTTAAATCTTCTAAGATTATTTTTTCACCATAAGCAACTTTAATTTTATCAATCATTATAATATTAGTATCTCTACCCATCTTAAGCTCTCCTCAATAAATATAAAAAGAAAGGTGTGCCAAGCACTGCCATAACAATACCTACTGGAATTTCTATTGGATCAAAAGCCATTCGTGCAAATGTATCACAAAAAATAACGATACAAGCACCTAAAAACGCTGATGCAGGAAACAAATATTTATAATTTGATCCAACAATCATTCTTGCAGTATGGGGTACAATTAGCCCAACAAATCCAAGTAATCCCACCACTGATACAGCACTAGCTGCAAGTAATGCTGCAATCGCAGTAAGTCCTATGCGAACTCTTTCAACATTTAAACCTAATCCTCTTGCTACATCATCTCCCAGCACAAGAATATTAAGTTTATTTGCCATTATTAAAGCTAAAAAAAGACCAATAATAGTATATGGTAAAATAATTTCTACTTGTGGCCAACTCCTTGTAGAAAGACCACCTGCCATAAACATCAACGCCCCATGTACTTTTTCACTATTAAAAATCATAAGACCAGAAATACCTGCTCCAAAAAATGATGCAACCGCAACCCCTGCAAGTATCACGCGCATAGGTTGGATACCATTTTTCCATGCCAATATATATATAAGCATTGATGCAAACATTGCACCAATAAACGATACAGGTGCAAGTAAAAACTGATACTCTGGAAAAACAATTAATAAACAAATACCTGCTAACCCCGCACCTGCAGATATTCCAATAATCCCGGGATCTGCCAAGGGGTTTCTCATAACCCCTTGTAAAATCCCACCAGCAAGCGCTAGATTTATTCCGACTAGTCCTGCGACAATCGTTCTTGGAATTCTTATATTCCAAATAACCAATCTATTAGCATTCATTTCATTACTCATAATAGCTTTAATTATATCAGAAACACTAATATCCATTGCACCATAAATGTTACTAACAAAAAAACCTACTACCACCATGGCTGCAAAGAAAACAATTACAGATATCCTCCAATGACTACTCTTAGTTAGTTCCATTAACAAATACCTCTGGGTAAACAAATTTAGCCATAATTTCAATACCCTCT
The DNA here is from genome assembly GCA_030627905.1 of Halanaerobiales bacterium. Lineage (GTDB taxonomy): Bacteria > Bacillota > Halanaerobiia > DY22613 > DY22613 > JAGMES01. The sequence goes on along the minus strand of DAOVRZ010000109.1, from coordinate 1,668 downwards.
ACACATTTTTCCCCGGCATTATACAAAAAGTATGTTTGTGGTAAAAAATGAATATTACCCTCTTTAACCGCTCTAAGTTCTCCCCAAATTGGATTTGATTGAATATCTTTTTTAAGCTTTTCATCTGCTACTTCCTGTGAACTTATCATTGTTGAAATTAAAATTACATCTGGATCAAATTCAACTACCTTTTCCATGCTAAATGGCATTGTTTCGCCACCCATTTTTGTTGGTTTTATACCTTCTGCAATATTCTTAAGTTTTAAAATCTTAGCAACATCACCAGCGATACTGTTTTCAAGTTTTATTGATACTTCTTGTGATGATAAATATAATACAGCAACTTTTTTAGGTGTCTCTGGTAATTTACTTACAATTTTTTCTTTTTTGGCTTCCATTCCTTTGATAATATTCTCAACTTTTTCTGTTTCACCCGTTATTTGAGCCATTATTCTTAATTTAGCTACTACATCGTCAAACGTCTTCATTCTTAATACAATAACAGGAATATTACTTTGATTTAAAATCGGAACTAATCTGTTATGTAGACCAAATTGTGCAATTACAAAATCTGGCTGTAATGAAACTAACTTTTCAACATTAATGTTATAAACTGCGCCTACATTTTCTAGCCCTTCGCATCCCTCTGGCAACGGACTACCCCCTTTTGGATCTGCCATTGCAATTGCTTTTCCACCAGCGGAATACAAAATACCCAAATACGTTCCAGAAATTGCTGCAATTTTTTCTGGTTTTTTATCCAAAGTAACCGTATTACCTAAATCATCTATAATTGTAATAACATCTTTTTTACTTTCTTCTAATTGTGTAGCTGCTTGCTTTTCCGTTTTACTACAACCCACTAATGTTAAACTTAACCCCAAAACAACCGTTAACAATAAAACCATTACTTTTCTCATTTTTTTTGCCTCCCATAGTCTTTTTTGAGATATTTGCATCTCTATTTTAGCTTATGTACTGTTAACTCGTAGATTTTTTAGAAACTAAATATAAATTCGCAATAAAAAAAAGCCTTAACACATGTTAAGGCTCAGATTATTACAAGATGTTAGGCTACCCCAAACCAAGCAGTTCAGCAATAAAGAAATGCATAGTTTATCATTAGCCTGAAACTTTTTCACTAAAAAGTTTCTCTTATAAATACCCTCTAAACACCCGTAGAGTTAACAGTATTCTTAAAACAGGCAGGTCTTCTGACTCATGAATCATCGTTTTTCTTTTCCTTCCCAGTTTCCCAGTGGATTTGATTAAGAAAAACTCCTCATTTTACAGCGGCGGGACCGTGTGGGATTTTCACCCAACTTCCCTTTTAAGCTCATCTATAGAGCACCTATTTTAAATATTCAATTTTCACTAATTATACACATCTAATATATAACATTCACATTTAGTATAACATCATTCAATTAAAAATGTCAATAAATTTATTGTAAAATTCAGCTCTAACGAGTAAAAATTTATCCAATCAATAAAACAGAAAATTTATCTCCATGTAAATGTTAAATTTTTTCATTCGTGTTCTGGGTTTTTTTTGAAAAAAGACTACAGCATTTTTTTCTTGAGAAATTTTAAATTTTTGTCATAGTTCGTACCTTTCATCACCTCCATGGTATCATTACTATATTCATAAACGTCGTATTTGAATGC
>DAOVRZ010000152.1:0-9094 GCA_030627905.1 Halanaerobiales bacterium | reverse complement strand
CTTTGTTTTTCTGTCGTTTCAATTTTTGTAGGTTGTAATAGCATAATAAAATGACTCCTTAAAGTTTTTATTTTATTATACATTATTTTGTTTGTTTTGTGAAGTAGTATCTTTAATAATTAAGCTATGTTGCACTAGTATATATATTATCCTTGCTCACGGATGAAGGATTATGAAATTTTTTCTCCAATATTATAGAGAAGGAGAAATAGTATTTTCGAAAGGAGTATTGAGAATGACTCAACCTTTGCGACAGACGATATTGGAAATGCTATCTGAGTCAGATAAATATTTATCAGGACAAGAGTTATCCGAGAAACTTAAGGTTTCAAGGACGACTATTTGGAAACATATTCGGTCATTACGGGAAAAGGGTTACCAGATTGATTCTGCTTCTAATCTTGGATATCGTTTACTGAATACCCCAGAAAGAATGATTCCAGAAGAAATTTTGCGTAATTTAAAGACAAATCAATTGGGGAAGGAAATTGTTTTCTTTGATGAAGTTGATTCGACTAATACACAGGCTAAGAAAAATGCTGTAGATTCTATAGAAGGCACTATATTTGTAGCTGAAGCCCAGAAATCTGGAAGGGGTCGATTAGGGCGTCAGTGGAGTTCATTGCCTGGAAAAGGAATCTGGTGTTCTGTGTTGTTAAAACCATCATTACGTCCAATGGTTGCAGGAAAGTTTCCTCTTCTTACAGCAGTTGCTCTTCATGAAGCATTACTTGCGTTTGGAGTCGATGCTAGAATTAAATGGCCAAATGATTTGTTGATTGATAGTAAAAAAGTTTGTGGTATTTTGGTTGAGATGGGAGCGGAATTAGATCAGATTAATTATTTGGTTATTGGTTTTGGTTTAAATGTCAAACAAACACTGAATGATTTTCCTCCAGAAATTCAATCCATCGCAACCTCCTTAGAGATGATATTGAACCAAAAAGTTGATCGGGTTCAGCTGCTTTGTAAGATTCTTTTCCAATTGGAGAAACATTATCAGCAATTTTTACAGGAAGGATTTGAACCTATTCGAAAGCTTTGGAAGGAGTATACTTGTACTCTTGGTAATAGTGTAAAAGTTTCTCGTTGGAACCAGCCACCGATTTATGGAAAAGCTTTGGATATAAATCCTGATGGATCTTTGCTTCTTGAGTTGTCAAATGGTCAGCTCTGTGATATACTTTCCGGGGAGATTGAATATGGAATGAAAAGAGGCGAGGATTTATGATTTTGGTTATTGATGTGGGAAATACTAATACTGTAATGGGAGTATACCAAGGTGAAAATTTGGTAAGCCATTGGCGTGTATCCAGCTCCCGAAATAAAACTGTTGATGAATATGGAATTCTTTTTAAAAATTTATTATCAAATAGTGAAATTGATCCAGCGAAGATTGATCGAATTTTGATTTCCAGTGTTGTGCCTCCATTGGTAACGACTTTAGAAAAAGTGAGTGAAAAGTATTTTGGTCTGTTTCCTGATGTAATTGGGCCTGGAACTAAAACTGGAATTAATATAAAGACAGATAATCCACGGGAAGTGGGAGCTGATAGAATTGTAAATGCAGTAGCTGCATATTACTTATATGGTGGTCCTTTGATTATTGTTGATTTTGGAACAGCTACGACTTTTTGTGCGTTGAATTCAAAAGGTGATTATTTGGGTGGAGCGATTTTGCCTGGAATTGGAATTGCTAGTGAAGCTCTTTTTGCTAGAGCATCTAAGTTACCGCGGATTGAATTAGTTAAACCAGAAAAGGTAATTGGTAAGAATACTATTACTAGCATGCAGGCTGGTATTATATATGGATATGTTGGACAAGTTGATGGAATTATTACCAGAATGCAAAAAGAATTGGGAGAGAAAGCTACAGTTGTAGCAACTGGTGGATTAGCCCTATTAATGGATTCTGAAACAGAGGCAATTGATGTTGTAAATCCGTTTTTAACTCTTCAAGGTTTAATGATTATTGATAAAATGAATCCTTACCATAATGAGTAGAGGGGGGATTTCTTTGAAAATAGGAACCGTAGTAATTGATAATCCTGTGATTTTGGCTCCAATGGCTGGAGTAACCGATCTACCTTTTCGTCAGATTGTTAAAGAAATGGGATGTGAATTAGTTTATACAGAGATGGTTAGTGCAAAAGGGCTGATATATGAAAATGAGCGTACAGAGCTTCTTCTAGATTTTAAGAAAGATGGAATTCCTGTAGCTATTCAGCTTTTTGGGTCGGAACCAGAAATTATGGCGGAAGCCAGTAAAATTGTAGCTGAGAGAGAACCCGCTATTATTGATATTAATATGGGGTGTCCTACACCTAAAATCGTTAATAATGGTGATGGTTCTGCTTTAATGAAAAATCCCACTTTAGCCGGTGAAATTGTTGCAGCCATGAGCGAGGCTGTGGATATTCCTATTACCGTTAAAATCCGCAAAGGATGGGATGAACAAAATATCAATGCAGTAGAGATTGCTCAAATTTGTGCAGCTAATGGTGCTAAAGCGATTGCAGTACATGGACGAACACGAGAACAATTTTATTCAGGGAAAGCAGATTGGCAGATCATTAAAGCTGTGAAAGAGTCTATTGAAGTTCCTGTAATCGGAAATGGGGATATTTTTTCAATTGAGGATGCTAGAGAGATGTTTAAAGAGACAAATTGTGATGGGGTGATGATAGGGCGTGGTTGCCAGGGTAATCCTTGGATTTTTCGTCAGATTACTACTTATCTAAAAACAGGTGAAATTTTGCCACCACTTTCAGCCAGGGAGAAAATTATGATGGGAATTGACCATTTTCAACGACATATTGTTTATAAAGGGGAAATTGCTGGAGTTCCTCAAATGCGAAAACACTTATCCTGCTATTTAAAAGGTTTATCCAATTGCACGAAGGTAAAAGAGGAAGTTTTTCGCCTTCAAACTGTGGATGAAATTTTAAGGACTTTAGATGATTATTTACAGGAGTTAGAAGGAATATATGACAAAGAAGAAGACTTTTCCTAGTTGTGAGGGAATGTCTTCTTCTTTGTTTCATATTCTTTTTAAGATTAGCTCACCAGTTTTATCCATTGCATGAGCTCCTAATAAGAGGATAAGATCTCCTGATTTGACTATTTGCTTGACTTTAGTAAAGAAAGGCTGAATTTTGGGGTTATGTTCATATTTTATTTTTGATTCATTTAAAATATGTAAAAAGGCTTCTTCTTCTTCTGGATGAACTAAATCATCTTTTTTGACTAATTCAGAGCAATTAGTAATCATTAGCCGAACATTTCGTAAGCAGTTAATCCAAGTGGCGATAGTTTTAGCATTATCTCTATTAATTTGTATTCCGCGATTACCTCTGATAGCGTTAATAATAAAAAGGTTTTTATATGATAAATTTTTTATGGTTTCAAATACAGCAGAATAACTGCCTGGGTTATGAGCACAGTCATCAATGATGGTAAAATCTTTATCATAGAGGATTTGAAAACGGCGCCAAACTTCTTTGAAAGTAGATATCTTTTGGATTTCGTTGTTGCTGAGACCCAGTAAAAGTCCTGCTCCACAAGCGCACAAAGTATTATAAAGATTATGGGTTCCTGGGAGTTTTATTTCAATTAATGTTTGGGTGGGTTGTACAAGATTTTTGAGACCTTTGATAGGTTTTTTAATAACTAGTTCAAATTTTGTTTTTAAATTGTCCTTTTTTATATTATCAATGTAGATCATATTTTTATCTTGTATTCCATAGGTGATTACCTGAGCGTCTATATCTTTTGAAATGAACTCAGCATGGGGGTCATCTCCATTAATTAAGGCAATGGCTTTTTTCTTCAATTGTTTAAAGAGAGTTTTTTTTGTACGAATATATGTTTCAAAGTTTTGATGAAAATCAAAATGATCACGGGTCAGGTTGGTCAATATAGCTAGATCGAAGTCTATTCCATGGGTTCTTTTGAGTTTAATTCCATGGGAAGAGACTTCCATAGAAACTGCTTTTAGATTTGCATCTACCATCTCGCGTAGATATTTTTCTAGTTCGACTGCATTTGGAGTAGTGAGTTTCGCTTTCTTTTTTTGTAATCCTGTATCAATATCCACAGTGCCGATTAATCCACAACCGATTTTGTTTTGATTAAGCAGATGATATAATAATGACGAAGTTGTTGTTTTCCCGTTTGTTCCTGTGATCCCGATTGTGGTTATTTTATTTGATGGTTCTCCATAAAGGGAAGCAGCCAATTCAGCTAAAGCAATTCTTCCATCAGTTACTTGAATAAATGGTACAGTGGATTTAATATTTATGGGTTTTTCGGTTATAATCAAAGAAGCTCCTCTTTTTAGAGCATCTTCAATAAATTCATGACCATCTTTTTTTAATCCCTGAATTGCTACAAAGGCAAATCCAGGTTTTACATCCCTTGAATCACAGGTAACTCCTAGAAAATTGTTAAAAATCTCCAATGGTTTTGCCCCCTTACTTACTTTCCTACTTTTAATTATTATTTGGTATCTTAAGTAGTATTATTATAGTACTTGTATATATTATTTTAGTATTAATTTCCATTAAAATATTGTATTCTACATATTAATTTGTTACAATGATACTGTACACAATATCGTGCACATAAAAAGTATCTTTTATGGATACTTTACCATTGTGAGGTGATAAATTGGAACTCATTCGTATTGGAGACAAAGTTATTAGTAAAGATAAAATTTCTCGAATGATTACTAAAATATTGAATCTTCGTAGTCAAGGGTTCTCACAGGCTGATTGTGCTAGAGAGTTGGAAGTAGAGAGAACTTTTATTTCTCGGTTAGAGAGCTTGGGTGAAATCTATAAAGGTGAACGAATTGCTCTGGTAGGTTTTCCTATAGCGAATAGGGATGAGATAAGGGAAATGGCATTTAATTTAGGTGTGGAATTTATTTTGCTAATGTCAGAAGAGGAACGATGGTCTTTTGTGCAAAAAGAGGGAATAGATATTTTTAATCAATTGATGGAGATTTTAGTAAATTTAAAAGATTATGATTTGATAATTTTTCTTGGTTCTGATATGCGTATTGATCTTATAGATACCTTATTAAATGGGAAAGTTATTGGGATTGAGATTGGAAGATCCCCAATTACTGAAGATATTTATGTTGAAGTTTCTAAGCTTGAAGAGATGATTAAACAGTTTTTAAAATAGAGGAGGTGTTATGAATGAAGAAGGTTATTAGTATTAGCCTTGGTTCTTCCAAACGAGATCATGTAGTAGAGACGGAAATATTGGGTGAAAAATTTATAATTCAGCGTCTTGGTACTGATGGAGATATGGATAAAGCAATAAAGCTTTTTCAAGATTTAGATGGCAAAGTAGATGCTTTTGGTTTAGGAGGTATAGATTTATATATATATGCTGGTGATAAGCGTTATACTTTTCGTGATGCTAAAAAAATGATTCGTTTGATTGATAAAACTCCTGTAGTTGATGGAAGCGGATTGAAAAATACGTTAGAACGGAAGGTTGTTAAGTACCTTGGGAATGAGTATGATTTAGATCTTCAAGGTAAAAAAGTGTTGATGACTTGTGCGGTAGATAGATTTGGTATGGCAGAGGCTTTGGTAGAAGAAGGTTGTGATGTTACTTTTGGGGATGTGATTTTTGCTTTAGGTCTTCCGGTGCCTTTGAAATCTTTGAAAGGGTTGAGGAGGCTGGCTCGGGTATTATGTCCTTTTTTAACTAAACTACCTTTTAAAATGTTATATCCTACAGGTCATAAACAAAACTTAGTCAAAAATCGTTTTAAGAAATTTTATGAAGAGGCAGATATTATTGCTGGTGATTTTCATTACATAAAAAAATATTTACCTGAAAATATTCAAGGAAAAGTTATTTTAACAAATACTGTGACAACTCGAGATATTGAAATGTTACGTGAACGAGGAGTTTGGATTTTGATTACTACTACACCTGATTTTAATGGTCGATCTTTTGGAACAAATGTGATGGAAGGGGTACTAGTTACTTTATCTAGTAAAAAACCTTCAGAATTAACATCTGCAGATTATGAAGAACTTTTGGAGGAAATGGTTTTTGTCCCTAGGATTGAGATTTTAAATTCTTTAGAAAAAAATCGCCATTAATCTTATTTGTACAGCATACGTGGTGGGTGTTTTGAACTTGACAAATTTTACAGATTAAATTATAATGAATTATTAATAAAAGAGATATAATTAGTGTCAGAAATTATTCTGGCACTAATTTTCTAGTAAAGGTTTTTAGTGTTATAACTTATTGTTTCAATGACAAATTTAAAATAAAGGAGACGATTGTGATGGAGGAAGCGGTTATTTTAACGCATGAGGGTTTTGAAAAATTAGAAAATGAACTGCAACATTTAAAGTCTGTGCGTCGGCGAGAGATAGCGAAACGTATTAAACTGGCTAGAGAATTTGGTGACATTAGCGAAAATTCCGAATTTGATGAAGCTAAAAACGAACAAGCATTCGTTGAAGGTAGGATTAGAGAAATAGAACAGTTATTACGTAATGCTGAAATAGTTGAAGATGAGTATGATAGCGATTCTGTAAGTCTTGGTAAAGATGTGACTCTTAGGGATTTAGATACTGATCAAGAGGTTACATATCATTTAGTTGGGTCTGTTGAAGCTGATCCTTTGAATTGTAAGATTTCTAATGAGTCACCTTTAGGGAAAGCTATTTTGGGTAAGAAAGTTGGAGATATAGTAGATATTCATGCTCCTATCGGGATTATTAAATATGAAATTTTAGGAATATCTTAAATTGACTTTGTCAAGGGGGAGTTATAATGGAACAGCAACTTGATTTAAATGAATTAATGTTACAGCGACGAAAAAAATTAGACGAATTACGTGAAAAAAATATTCGCCCATATGCTGATAAATTTAATTATACTCATCATAGTATTGAAATTAAAGAAGGTTTTGATGAAATCGAAGGCAAGGAAGTTAGTGTTGCTGGTCGATTAATGCTAATTCGAGGTCAAGGAAAAGCTAGTTTTGCTGAGCTAACAGATATGAGTGGAAGGATTCAAATATATGTTAGAAAAAATATAATTGGTGAAGAATTATATGAGCTGTTTATAAAAATGGATATTGGTGATGTTATAGGTGTAACTGGGGAAGTATTTAAAACGAAAACAGGAGAAGTGACTATTAGGGCGTTCTCTTTAGAATTGTTGAGTAAATCTTTGCGACCTCTTCCAGAAAAATATCACGGACTAAAAGATAAAGAGACTCGTTATCGTCAAAGATATTTGGATTTGATTGTAAATCCTGAGGTTAAAGAGACTTTTGTTACTCGGAGTAAAATTATCCGTTCAATTCGTAATTATTTAGATGATCGTAATTTTTTAGAAGTTGAAACTCCTATGATGCATCCTATTGCAGGTGGGGCTACTGCCCGTCCTTTTATTACTCATCATAATGCATTAGATATTGATCTTTATTTACGTATTGCTCCAGAATTGTACTTAAAGCGTTTGATTGTTGGAGGGTTTGAGCGAGTTTATGAGATTAATCGTAGCTTTAGAAATGAAGGTATGTCTTATAAACATAATCCAGAGTTTACTATGTGCGAACTATATCAAGCCCATGCTAACTATCATGATATGATGGAATTGACTGAGAATTTGTTTGCTCATGTAGCCATAGAAGTACTTGGAACCACAAAGATCTCTTACCAAGGCCAAGAAATTGATTTAACGCCACCTTGGCGGAGATTGTCTATGGTTGATGCTGTGAAAGAATATGCTGGTGTAGATTTTACTCAGATTGAATCTGATGAAGAAGCTCGTAAGGTGGCTAAAGATTTAGGGGTTGAAGTTAAACCCAACACAACATGGGGCAAAATAGTCAACGAAGTTTTTGAAGCTAAAGGAGAGGAACACTTAATTCAACCTGTATTTATTACAGATCATCCTGTTGATATTTCTCCATTAGCGAAACGTCGTGAAGATGATACTCGTTTGACTTATCGTTTTGAAGGATTTGTTTTTGGTCGAGAAATGTGTAATGCATTTTCTGAGTTAAATGATCCAATAGATCAAAAGGAACGATTTATGGCACAAGTGGTTCAGCGGGAAGCTGGAGATGACGAAGCACAGATGATGGATGATGATTTTGTTCGTGCATTGGAATATGGTATGCCTCCAACAGGCGGTTTGGGGATAGGCATTGATCGGATGATTATGTTATTAACTGATTCACCTTCGATTCGTGATGTGATTTTGTTTCCAACAATGCGACCTGAAAAATAGTTGTGAAGATATAATTAGCCAGATGGAATATTCTATCTGGCTTTATTGATAAAAATGAATGAAGAGTTATTGTTGATCTTCGTTTGAATGCAAAACATTTATTTAAATACACAACTTTCGCAGTTTGGTGCAAGGTCGTGTTTAATGGCGTATATAGAAAAAGCTCCTAAAAAAAGTCAGCTTTGCATAGCTTTATATTTTAGAGAAAGCTTAATTTAGTACTGATACTTTCTGTTGGTAGTTAATTTTTTGAAATAAGACCCCTACTTCTATAAGTAGGGGTCTTAATCTTCAGTGGGGGTAGAATCCCCCACTGAAGCTCCGATGTTCAGCTTTAGCTGAACGAGTTCACTAAGTTGAGCTGACTTAGGCGTTGCTTTTTTTTCTATATATGTCATTAAACGAGGTTTTGTATTTGAATTGCGAAAGTTGAGTTAAATACTTTCTTTCTTGACAAGGTTAGAATCATGTGTTAAGATTAACAACGTCGTTTCGAAAGGTTTTAAAATCTGCGATGTTCGAATTATTTCGGCATCATGGATTTGAAAATAAATATTCAAAAGACAAGGTTTAAAATAAAAAATAATTTAAAAAACATCTTGACAATCTCGAAAAGAGATGATAATATAAAAAAGTCGTCGCTGACAAATTCATTCAGTGTTTGACATTAAAATGACCTTTGAAAAGTGAACAGCAATCAGCAAAGTCATTAAGCTTTGAATGAGAGTTCAAAGTGTTTTAATCAAAATGATTTAATCATTTTGATTTAGGAACAAAAGAGCTAATCAAGCAATCTGTAATCTAAAGCATT
>DAOVRZ010000151.1:0-9117 GCA_030627905.1 Halanaerobiales bacterium | reverse complement strand
TGGAGGTGATGAAAGAAAACTATGCAAAATTTAAAAATTCTCAAAAAAAAATGGTGCATTCTTTTTTAATAAAAATCTCAAAATACAAATTGTAAATTTTAACAATTATGTAAAGATGAATTTTTCTGTTTTATTGATCGAATAATATTTTACTCGTTAGAGCTGATAAAATCTTACAATTTGAGAGGGGTGTATAATTAATGTTGTGAAGAAAAATTTGTCAGCAAAATAAAAAAACATTTGCTAAACTTCGTTGGTGATTTTACTGAAAACTATAATTTTATAGAAATGGGAGCATTTTTTGTTTATATGGTTCACATATATTTATACTACCAAATATTACTTCTTCAACTTTAATCTTTTTCCGCCTGTTATATTATTCGCCAATGCTTGAATAGTATAAATCAGTCCCCATGGAAGCCCCCACCAACCAATAATAAGTGCTATCAATGAATATACTACATTTATTGATAAAGTAAAATGAGATTCTTTTACAAAAAATTTCGATTTTACTTTAACACTAATGATCAAAAAGGATAAACAAGCTTGATATTGAACTAGTTCAGTTTCAGGAGTAATTTTAATTCCATCATAATAAGCTCTTTCTTGAACAATCTCATCATAGTTACTAATTAACCATTGGAGAAAATCATCACACTTTTTTTCATATACTTTAAAAAAACAAACCACTAAATATTAATATTAAAATCATAACGTTCCCCTCTTTCAACTTATATTCTCTGATTTTTTTCTTTGACAAATTTCCCAAACTACCAAAGCTGCAGCATCAAAGGCAATGATCCCTTCTTGGTACCGATTTTTAAAATTAAAGGTAGAAATCATCCAATCTAATTCAGTACGTAAAAATTTGGGTACTACAATACATATATGTGTATTTTCTTTAAAATAATTTCCTATAAAAATAGGTCTTCCATCTCTCCTCAGCATAAAATCTTCAATTTGATTTACCGCTAATAATTTTCCTTCTTGATCATTTAGATTAAAAGATACTTGAACTTTATGCTTGTGCTCATACCCTGTTACTTCAATACGCTGGCCTGTCCATTTCAAATCTTTTCCCTTTTCAAGCAAAGTTTTAAGGTCAGCAGTATAAAAACCTGATCCATTTCGATGCTCTTCTGCCGAATCATATACTTGTACTGAAGGTAAACTTTTTCTAAAAGTAAAAAAACTAAAATACTCACGCATCCATTGTGTAGATGGGAAATCTTTTTTTATTCCACGTCGTACTTTGTTTATCAAGTGTTTAGCTTTTACATCTACTTCTAAACAATCCAAATACTTTTGCAAAATCTGAATCATTCTCTTTTCTTCTTCATTATTACCTACCACTTGAATAAAACAGTAAAGAATAAATCCTATTACCTCTAAACCTTTCTGGGAAATCAAAAACCAGACCCGTCGATCTACAGAACAATATAAATCTGCTACCAGGTTTTCAAAGTCTTCTCTGGTAAAAGTATAAGTATTTAGTAAGTTAAATTCATCCTCTACTCGATCATCAAACAAAATTGCATAGCCTATTTGATGTCTGCCCAATCTACCAAATCTTTGTAAAAAGCTAGCCAGGTTTCCGGCTTGAAAAAACAAGAATTGTGTCTTAAAATCAATCCCTACTTCCAATGAACTTGTTCCAATAATTAATTTCTTTCCTCTGAAAGTTCTAATACGTCGATCTGATAGACCACGATAGATCCCGATTTCTTCTTTCAACCATCTCTTTTCTATTAATCGATCCTGAATTTGGATAGCATATATAACTGAGTTAACAATTATTACTGCAGGTACAAAATCTTCATCTGAATTTTGTTCAAATAATTTATCAATCAAATCCTTTTTTTCTTGAATGGCAGTAACAATCGTATCATTTAAATCTACTCCTTTACCCCTAACCTCTAGTGTAATTGGATGGATCGTGACTCTTTCCCCAACAATCGGGTATTCAGATCTACTTTCAGAATTTATGTAACAAGGCTGAAAAAGGCTATCAAGAAGTTCTTTTGTTTCTTTTTCCGGAGTTGCGCTAAGAAAAATCGTCTTATTAAATAATCTTAATTCTCTCGAAAGATGAATCAAAAATAAGAGATGTGAAAGTTCAAGATCATAATACAGATGAAATTCATCTATAATAAGAGTATCAAACTCTCTAAGATAGCCAATACTATGTAAACTATTCCGATAGCGAAGAGTCATTACTAAAAAGAGTGTATCTGGATTTGTTAAGAGAATTTTAGGTTTACCTGTACTTAAAGCTTTTTCTAGAGCCATACCTTTAGTACGAAAGCGTCCTTCATCCAAGTCCTTTTGCAACTGGTCTCCATCAATTTGAATCAATATTACATCACAGTGATTAAGTTTAACTTTATCCTGTTCCTCCCCATATCTATAAATATAAGCCTTCCATCCAAAAGTAACACACATTTGAGAGATACTATCCTGTAAACTTTCCAACAAAGCATTGGTTGGTGCCAAAAAGCAACCAGATTTTTTATAGTAAATCATTGGAAAAGCAGCGGACTGCGTTTTCCCACTCCCAGTTTTAGTTGTCTGAACAATAGCATCCTGTTTTTCCCAAAGATCAAGCATTAAGGCTTGATGTTGATAGGGATACCAGTCTGGATTCCGCTCCAAATACTTTGGGTGTTTAACCTGTTCTATAGAATAAGAATCAATTTTCATTTTTACATACCTTTTCAAATATTTTTACCGGTAAATGAACATACTTTGGCCCCAATTTTATTACCCAATCATTCTTAACCTTAATATCTGCAAGAATGAGAAATGGTGGAATCTGTATCGGTCTGAACTGTACAATATCCCCTTGCAGATCTAGAGGATTCACTAGATGATCAATCAACACTTCTTTTTCAGAAAAGATAGCAACTGGATTACTCATTTCCCAATAATTTAATCTCATTGGACTTCTTTTCTTACCCAGTCGGATTAAGCCAGGCGGCTGATTGCTTAAGGTAAAAATGTAAAAAGAAAACTGACTTCCAGGATCAATCATTGTTTTTTTACCCAACTTAGGTGTATTCCTTTTTTCTAATGCATCTGTTCGTAATGTTTTCGTATCCAATGCGTTATATGTAAAAGTCGTAGTAGCTACCTGATATCCCCAAGCTGGTGTTGCATAGATGTCCATATTAGAGAGATCTTTTTCATATTCAGGTGGTGACTGTTTCATAAGACCCCGATCATATCGATTTAATGCGTAACTTAATGCATAGTTATGAACCACTCTTTCTGTAAGAGCTACCCCACTAACATCAAAGGAAGCAAACCATAAATAATCATGAGCTATCATTTTACATCTAAATAAACGAACTCCATACTGATTTAAATCTATTTTTCTCATGAAATCACTCTTTTCCTGAAACTAGCCTTCCTGAATTTCTCGATACTTCTTGATATCCATATATGCTTCTTCTAAAAACTCTTTACTCAATTCAAAATTCTGAAGTTCAGTTAAAATTTGATTTAATGGATCACCCATAATTATTTGAATTTCAGCAGGATGAGCAGCATATTCCTTATAAGAATCGACTTTCTGCATAGCTTCTTTCATATCAAAGATATCCAAATCAGCCAATTCTAGTGTAAATTCCAGTGGGGAGATTAATTCTTCCCAACCACCTATGATGCCTACGATATTATTTCGGACATCTCCACCAATTCTGGTTTCAGCTCCATATTTATGTGAACTCAATATTGTCTTTATTGCTAAAACAAACTCTTTCCATGTTGCACTTCGCAAGGTGATAATTGATGGAAATACTGCAGCAGGTTTAACAACTTTACGAATATTCAATGCCTGACCAGTAGAGACTGTTTTGTTGTTGATCGCATTAAAGGTAATCCCCTCATTCAAATCATCAAAACTCTTTAGAGAAAAAGCTGTCGAATAACTAATTCGATGCCTAATATTCGATTTAGAACTCTTATATGAAGAGGTACTTGTCCCACCAAAAAGACCACATCTAGGACATTGTAAACAAAGTTGGTCTTTCAAAAAACATTCTTCAATCTTATGATTATGTTTTTTAGACAAAGTGCGTAATAAACTTGCCAAATTTCTAGACTCTACAGCTTTTTGCTTTGAAGCTAAAAAAGCTACTCGATTCATTGATTCTTGATTTTCAATTGAGGTTGGTGTAACTACTGTATTAATTTCTCGATCATCTTCTGTCCGAAATATAGTAAAATCCAAAATTTCACGTAAAATTAATATTTGAATCGTTTCTGCTTGTAAGATTGGTTCAGGTGCATCAACAAAATATTTTTTCAATGTTTCTAATCCTTCTGGACATTTTATAGTCATTTGAATCCCTCCTAATTCTTTTTACGTTTTTCCAAGAAATCTTTCATATCTAACTTTTTCTGACCTTTTGCTTGTTTCATTCGTCCTTCACTTGGATTCTCCATATGATCCCAATCAATCTCTTCATTCCAGACTTCTTTTAACGCTGATATATCTCCATATTTCTCTTTTAAATAAAGGATGAAATCCTGACGTTTTTCTTCTGTTCGAAGTAAAATTCGAGTCTTCTGCATTCCATATATTTCATAATCAACTTGTTCAATAATCTTTGCACGATAATTAATAGGGACATCTTGAATTAAACTAAGCAATTTATTGATTCCTTTTTTTATATTCTCTTCCTGATTGGGTTTCATCCGTAAATTCCCTGTTTGTTCGTGAATTCTAACTAGATAACCAAAGAGTGCTCCTTCATTCCACTGATTGCTCTTAATCTTATCAAATATTTTTCCCACTGGTCCCATTATAGCGTGTTTACTACCAGATGGATTCTTACCAATAAACTCAGAAAGATAGTTCGAAAAGAAATTCGCAATTTCTTGAATCTCTTTCTTTATAGATTCTTCTTGAGGATTAAATTTTGCTGGTGGAACAAGGATGATTTTTTTTGATTTCATCACATTACCTCCTTAAGATCTTCAATAAACTTTAAATCTCGGTAATGAATCGAATTACCCTTCTGCTCAATTCGTCGAATCAACTTTCCTATACTACCAATGGTAAGAATTTTATATATATTATCCCGTTCAGAAAAACCTGTTCTATTAACCAATACAAAAGCAGCAGTTAGTGCTTTTAACCATTTTTTTGTTTCTTCTTCAGATAACCATTGAGCCGGAATTATCTTTTTAACCAATGGAATATCGGGTACTTTAACTCGCCCATGGTTTTGAAAGATAGCCGGTTCCAAAATGCTCTTATCTTCTATTATAGTCACTGCACAATCAAGACCCAAAGCAAAGATACACGAAACAAATAATTTCTTTAAACCAATGTTAGTATCAGATTCGCTCTTATCCCCTGCAATTGGAGAAATTTCAGGAACATAAGGATTCCATGCAGGCATTAATATAAAATTAGGCGTTTGAGAAACAATTTTTATAGGCTCATTTAGTTTACATACCCTTTTTCTTAAATCCATGAGAATATCATCATATAGAGGAAGATCCACTTGGTTATAATATACATCTTTTGCAAACTCAGACCAATCTAAGTATGTTTTCTCACAAGTGTCGTTAATTTCTTCTAAGTCGCTTTCAAAGTAATCTTCCAACTCTGTTTGTAACTTTTTGATTTTAGTATTAGCAGTATCAGAGTTTAATTGATATGTAAAAATATTAACCATCTCTTCAGATTGAAGTTTCTCTACATCTAACCGGGCCAGCTCTCTAGCTAGATGATAAGTATTGTTCATGTGGAATCTTAGATCGGGATTTGCACATACTGGACTCATTATTTTGCTAAACTTACTTTCTAGATTTTCTGCCTTATTCAGTAAACACTCACCAGCATATGGACTCAGACTGTCTTCAGGGATCAATACAAATAACTCGAAAGGTTTTGCTCCTAAAAAAATCTGACGTAATAAACGTTCATAATAACAACTTTTGCAGATTACAACATTATTACCTGTATTACAATAGGCATATCCACGATTACTGAACGACTGTGGTTTATCTAAAAAATCTGCATATCCAACTGCTCCCTTAGAAAAATATTCATTACATATTGGACAGATATGTTCTGTTTCTTTATCTCTATTGCTATTATCTTTGGAATTTTTATAATTTTTTAACTGTTCTTTTGCAAATTTTTTTATGATCTCCCCATCTGTAAACTCCATCGAAAGATCTCTTATAAACGCATCTGACATACCAGACACAAGATTTTCCTGACTAAATGCTGATTCTAGTGAATTAAATATTCTTTCTCCTAAATCAGTTAATATCTTAATTAAAAGCCTTTTTCGTCTATCTGGAGACAGCCTGCCAATCTTACTAACATTAAATTCATAACGATCTCCAGGTAATGCCCAGAAATAATCTACCGTAAAAGCTTTATCTTTAGCTGGCATTAGTGTTGACGTAGATTTTAAGGCTTCAAAACTTTTTTCACCAAATACTTCTTCATATAAAGTTTTTATTTGTTCAAGATCATTCTCAGAGACTAGACCCTTTGGTGGATGTAAGATATTTTTAAAAAATTTAAAGATCGCAATTTCAGGATATGCTGATCCGATCTGATCTCGATATTTCATCTCCAATTCTTTATCCATCTCTTCAGCATTAAAAATTAAATATTGATGATATTCTTCAGGCACTTTATCTTTTAAAGCTTTAAACGAAACATATGCTTTTTGAGCTATTGATGGATCTTTAGTGACATCAAGTAATCTGCGAACATTGTGATATTTATAAGCGTTAGCAGGTGTAATATTTTTTGAAGTCTTTATTCCTGCTCTCGTGCTAGCAGTTAGCAAAAATTCCTCTAATAATGAACTATCAAACAGTTCAGGTTTTGGTAAAAAGTTTTGTGTAATATTACCTACGACTAATTCAGGCAACTTTCTTTGATTTTTCATAAACACCTGATTCTTTATGATATCTTTCAATCTTTTTTGGATTTGATCGAACGCTGGAATTCTTTTTTCCTGAGAAGCTTTTTGAATCAGAAAAGTTCCATTTCCAAAATATATCATTGGAATCCAATTGACGCTTTGAAATTCTTCTAAGATAGCACGATGTAATAAAGTAGAGGATATCCCTTTAACCTGAATTTGATAATAGGTTGAATGAAAATACTGATCGAGAATAGAACGCTGGAATGTTTCTTGAGCAGAAAAGAGGTGATCTGTTGAGGCAAGATTATCAATATCATATACAATCTGTTGAAGTTCTTTCCAGTTTGAATCTGTAGTATTTAGTATTGCGCTGAGCATGCGTTCATTTGTCTGTGCCCGTTTCATGTGTAACTCTGCGGCTAACTGAGCAACTTCTGTATTAGTAAAGTTTAACTCTTGGGCAAGTTCATGAATGCATTCTTCAATTAAGATAGTATCTATATGTGAAGTAGGTGCTCCTTCTCCTTGTATGTATGCTTGCCAAGAATCTTTTGTTTTTCCAGCATCATGACTGGTAATACCCAGGATTAATACCTGTTCTTCATTATCACTCCATCCTCGAATCTCACGTAAATGAGGTAAAAGTGTAAAAAATAAGTCAAGTGCTTTTAAGGTATGTTTCAAAAGGGATTGAGTAAGATTGCTTCCCATTTCATTTTTACGTTTTGCTATTTTTTTATCCCAACTTTTTTGTTTCATAAATTGGATGATTATATTTCTTATATAATCATAATTCATTTAACCATCTCCAATTCTGAAATTTTTTTTGATCAATTATAATTTTATGATCTTATAGTTACCTTGACCAAATACAGTATTCTTACCTACATAGCAATATTGTCCTAAAATTAAGTACGGTAAAAAAGGTTTTAAATTTCCAGTGTAATAAACTTCACCTAGTAAGCCATACATTTCTACTTGTTGATCCTGACGTGACGAATATCTAGTCCAATTTCGCCAACTAGTACGATCTTTAGTTAACTGAATTTCTTTCGATTGTTTCAGAAGTTCTGGATAGTTTATAGAAGGAACATCAGTACCATAGAATACATTTAAACTCGATAATCTGCGTAAGATATTTCTCATCAAATATTCAAATTCTAACTTTTTGACCCAAGCTTTATTTGCTTTAAGTAACATTGGTGTCAAAATT
Source organism: Halanaerobiales bacterium (assembly GCA_030627905.1). Taxonomy (GTDB): domain Bacteria; phylum Bacillota; class Halanaerobiia; order DY22613; family DY22613; genus JAGMES01. The sequence goes on along the minus strand of DAOVRZ010000151.1, from coordinate 1,002 downwards.
TTCAGTCTAATTTTATCAGAAGGTAGATGCTTTTGAAATTCCAAAACATGATCCCAGTCCAATTCAATAAAAGGGTTTGTCACTATATTTGCATATTCAGAATAAATACGTTCTGCTTTGCCCACCAATTCATTTATATTCCAAACTTCAGACAAGACAAACTTTCCTCTTTCTACACCAATACCTGTTTTTCCTAGATTCTGTATAGCTACTAATAGATATGGTAGAAATCTATTTGTTGAACCAAATAAGCGAATTGTAAAATGAATATGTTCTCCTGGATAATATTCCGTTTTTCCATTTATCCGCGGTTCAAGTATGTATGGCCTTGGCTTTGTACTAAACCGATTGGTTATTTGTTCTTTTTCCATATCTGACATACTGGGTTCGAAAATCTGGGTATATGCACACTGGTTGCTTAACAAGCACTTTTTACAATCATTATTTTTTGTAGAACAAACTAGCTCACGTAGGGCATGACCCAACCCACCTCGAATAGTAGAACCTGGATGATCAGGCAGCTTAATTTTTTCAATAGCAATTAGTGTAAAATCGTACTGGCTTATTTTGAACATGATATTTCTCCTTTAGTCTAGTAATAAACTTTTACTTTGTGGAAATTTTTATCTCCTAGTAATGGAGTCTTGATTGTAACGTCAATTCTTAGATCTGTTTGGTTATCCACCCTATGACTTTCAGTCTCCTACTTAATGGAGTCTTGATTGTAACTTCTTTCAAGAACTGTATATATGCAACTCTTATTCCACCCCTTTCAGTCTCCTACTTAATGGAGTCTTGATTGTAACCTAGTTCCGATACTGGTTGATTTTGCTGTAATATAGATCTTTCAGTCTCCTACTTAATGGAGTCTTGATTGTAACCTCAAATCCTTATAGACTGTTGATATCATTGGGCTGACTTTCAGTCTCCGACTTAATGGAGTCTTGATTGTAACTCCACCCTTGACTGAGTGAATAGTTCCAATGGTGACCAACTTTCAGT
>DAOVRZ010000208.1:0-2717 GCA_030627905.1 Halanaerobiales bacterium | reverse complement strand
TATATGTCACCTCAAAAATTCCAGATCTTAGTAATGTACATTCTACATAAATTACTAAAATCCTTTTATGCATTGCTAAATAATCCACATTATTTACCAAATATTTTTTAGTAAAATGTTAGTAGGTGAGTAGTAACAAATAACTTATAAAAGCTTATATCCGCCTCACTGGGAGCTTTCAGATTTTTTCCTATGGAGAGATGACTTTGGTGAACGATTTAAAGTTAATCAGCAATTAGAAATAATTAAAGATGAACTTTGGAACTTATTAGATTTAATTTAAAAAAATAAAAATACTAAAGCAAGCGTCAAATAGCACCTATCTTATTTTAAGGTAGGTGCTATTTGGCGCTTGCGTCTGATTTGGCGTTGGAATCAAATTAATTAAAGATTTTCTATGTAAAATAGGAAGAAGTACAATCACCAGAACAGTAGACCAAACAAAAGTTATGGTGAATGAACAGAGAAAATATCTTGATAAAGATTCAATGACCGAATATAGTTTGACAGACTACGATTATGAATTTATTGCAGATGATCCTGGAAAAGAAGTAGAATGGGCTACAGTTGATGGAACTGAAGGTCAAAAGACCAAACTGAGATTTGAAGATAATCTAAATGTTGAGAAACAGCAATTTATAAAAAATGAGTTTAATGAATATCTGATGGAGATTCGACAGGTTTATAAGTACAATCAGGATTTAAAAGTGGTTGAAATGGAAGAATTATATTGTTCTGGAAATCTTGTATTACAAAAAGAATATAAATATGATGATTGGGGTAATACAATATATGAATATTATTCAGATAGTAAACTAAAGAAATATTTTCATTATCTGAATAATTCTAGCAGTCTTGATGCTTTTCCAGCAAAATTCATTAAACCAGAAGATGCAGAATTTAACCAGGTAGGGATTAACAAAGATTATCGAAATTTGCTGGTTGATAGTTTTCAGCTTAATTATAGTCCTATCGAAGTAGACCCAATACCTATTCAGAGTCATTATGTGTATTCATCTACAGGGAATGTAAAGATCGAAGCGAAGAATTGGTATGAGACAGAGAGTAAGTGGATTAAGAAGAAGTATAGATATGACAATTACGGTAATGTGATTGAAGTAAGGGATTCATTAAACAATTTAACAACTATGGAATATGATGATACCTATAGTTCACCTTATTTAACCAAAATAACCCAAAAAGGTGAAAATGGTGCTTCTATTTTAGATGCCAAAGGAAATTCAATTCCTGGAAATTATATTATCAGACAAATGGGTTATGATAGAAGTACAGGTCTTAAAACATGGGAGATTGATGCACAAGGACATCTAACAGAATATGAATACGATCTCTTAGGAAGACTTACTAAAATTATTTATCCTGATGATGATGACATTTTTTCTGGTGTAATTGGTAATTTAGGTCAAGCTTTTTATACAGGACGCGATAATAATCCTGTCAAAATTCAATATTATGATGATGAACAAAATCAGACAATCGTTGTAAATGTTACAGAAAATATTGATTAGCTGATCTAGTTATAACAGATAATCAACTCACTGCACCGATCTTCAATAAATCCAGATATTATTTTGATGGATTAAACCGTTATACTCAGGTCGATAGCTCTAACTTAGATAAAAATGGTCGTACAGAGATTTATAGCACCTATTTTGATTATGACAAAAGTAATCGAAGAGTATATGTAAAAGATGCAGAGGGTCATGTAACCTTTACAGAATATGATGAATTGGATCGAATCACAAAAATAATCTATCCTGATGGCACAAAGGATGTAAATAACAAAACAGATAATCCTCTATATACCATTATTCGTTATAACACAGCTTTGAATGAAAGAATAGTAATTGATGCTGAAAAGAATGAAACAAAAGCGACTAAAGATTGGTCAGGAAATGTAATTCAGGTGGCAAAAAAATATAAAGGAAATTGGCTAGAAAGTACCGCTCGTTATGATCAATTGGGTAATTAAGTGGAAGTCGTTGATGGTGAGAATCGAGTGGTACAGTATGAATATGATAGTCTTAACAGATTGGTTAAAGAGATATTATCAGAGGATCAGTATGTAAAACCAATTCTAGAAGAAAATGGGGATAATGATTCATCAGATTTTACTTCTGTAAGTTATAAGCCACAGATTCATTATTTCTATGATGATGAGTGCTATTTTAAGTAAAATAATATGTAAAAACATATTTATTAAAACAAAATTAATATAATTTATAAAGTAGACTGGTTACAGTAATAATAAGAAACAGAAATTAAATTTAAAATATACGGTGGTGGAGCGATTTTTTAGTTGTTTCATCATCTTTTTTTTCGTTGGGCTGGCTATAGTATTTAGATTCAAACTTGCTGTCAGGTTCAAGTACAACAAGATTTGATCATACCTTTGCTGAGATTGGAAATTATGAATTTGAAGTTGTGGTTGAAGATAATGATGGTCAAAAATCAGCTATATTGGATGAAGATAATCCTGACTCCATTTTGACAGTAACTGTTATTGTTCCTGAGGGTATTACCTTAGAAATTGAACCAGAAACTATAATATCTTTACCAGCGAATGCTTCTCTCCAAGTTTATGGTGGTATTAAGCTGGTTGGAGAACTGAATAATCCGATCACTTTAACTGGTACTGATTGGAACGGTGTAGAAATCTATCAAACCGGGTTTGATCAGGGAATCTCTCATGTAAT
>DAOVRZ010000125.1:0-15217 GCA_030627905.1 Halanaerobiales bacterium | reverse complement strand
TTATATATGTCACCTCAAAAATTCCAGATCTTAGTAATGTACATTCTACATAAATTACTAAAATCCTTTTATGCATTGCTAAATAATCCACATTATTTACCAAATATTTTTTAGTAAAATGTTAGTAGGTGAGTAGTAACCAATATTTCAGCTAGTTCTCTTGCTGGCGTTACAAGTGGTTCATAACATCCTAATTTTGGCTCTAATTCTTCCAATAGAGGCCAATAATATTCAGAAGCTAAATTTTTTAAAGTTTTTTCAAGAAAAAGAAGGCTTACTTGACTATTTCCTCTAATCTGTGTTAAAAAATTACAAGCACGTATAAAAGCACGAACATTTCCTATAACTGCTCTTCCTAGAAAAATAGCAACTTCTTCTAAGGGTAAGTTTTTTGGAAAAACATTTACTGGTAAATCATTTGGATACCTTTTTTTTATTATATCACTAAAAAAAGTTGAAAAATAAGGTAACTCCTCGTTTCGTGAAATATCAATTACATTTGCATCGTTTAATAAATCAAATCTAGCGCCAAATTCTGTTACTCCAGGATAAATTGCAGCTTTACATGAAATTGCATTGCTTGATAAGGTACGGAAAATATCAAAAAACTCCTTTAATGAAACTTCACGACCAATATGAGCAGCATCATCAAAAAATAAAACAATACGACGTTCTAACTTAATTGCAAGTTTAGTTAATTCTTTTTGTATTTTTCCCACTTCTGGTTCTGGATCAAAAATTAAATCATGCTTTTTTAGTTTATCTTGAATAAAATTATTAACATGATCAATCAATAACGAACAAAAAAAACTTTCATATTCTTTACCTTCATTCCTTAAAAGTGAAAGATGCCTTAGACTAAGATATATGCCTATTGCCTTATTAGAAATTGGTTCCTTGTTAATTCTATAATATGATTCCTTCAACAACGCACTTTTTCCACTTCCACGTCCGCCTCGTAACAATACAGGTCCATGAGCTATTAACTTACGAATAATTCTATTTTCATAGTCTGAAAAGGTATGATATTTATCAAATTGGTCATCTGGAAATTCCTCAGCTGCTAATGCAACTACTAGATTCTCATCATAATATTCCATTGCCATAGTTATCAGTCCTTTCTTTAATCCTTTTATAACACTCAATTGCTGTAGTTAAATCCAAACAACATATAGCCGAATCTATATTATGACTTACTAATGATAATAATCCACAAAACTTAACTGTCTCATTAACTTTTTCTAATACGGTTGTTTTATCATAATTAATATCAGATTTTATAACTAATTCGCTATGTATACCTTTAGATAAGTATGAATATAGTTTTGTCGCTTTTTCTCTCATCTGACTACATTAATTATTTCGAGATTATAAGTTTTTTCCCTTTATTTTCTTTATAAAAGCTACTATTTTATCCCTCCAAAGTAAGCTAATAGAAAAAACCCTTACCTCAAATAAGAGATTAGGGTTTTCATCTATTTATCTTTTGAGATAAGACCCCCAATTCTATAAGTGGGGGCAATAGTTTTTATCTTCAGTGGGGGTAGAATCCTCCACTGAAGCCCCGATGTTCAGCTTTAGCTGAACGAGTTCACTTCATAGCTTTATATAAACAAACAGCTAATCCACCATACAATACAGTACATCCAAATATCAACATCGCAATAGCGCTTGGATTCATCTATTCCACCTCCCCATGCAAGAGGCTACTATCTGCCCACTTCATCTTAGCAATGGCTATACCACCAACTACATATAATACTGCTGCTAACCAACCAAAAATAATTATCGCAGACATTGGATAACCTCCATATGGCTGAGCTATCTCTTCGATGGTAACTTTCAGCACTAAAAATCCTAATGTTGATGGAATCAGATATTTTACCAATACATCCCACCATTTTCCTACGGCAAAATCAGAGATTGGATTCATCCATTCACGCATAACGCTGGCTTTTAAAATCCAGGCAACAATAATACATTCAACAATTCCAACAATTGCTCCACCATAGCGCATAGCAAAGTAATCAACAACATCTAGAAAATACAAACCAGCTCCTGTAGTATACATAGCACTACCTACAAAACCAACAATACAAGTAATCAATACTGCTTTATTTCGCTGCATATTAAACTTGTCCATTAAATTTGCTGTTACTGCTTCAACCAATGATATACTTGAAGAAAGTCCAGCAATAACTAAAGCTAAAAAGAAAATAAAGCCAAATACAGTTTGAAAAGCAGGTAACATATTGATAGCTTTTGGAAAAGCAATAAATGCTAAACCTATACTTTGAGTAACTACTTCTTCAATTGGTAGACCTGATTGATGTGCCATATATCCCAACACTCCAAAAACACCAAGCCCAACCATAAAACTAATTGCACTATTTCCCAAACCAGTAATAAATGCATTGTTTACTACGTCAGAATCTTTTGGCAGATAACTTGCATAAGTTATCATTACTCCAAAACCTAAACTTAAAGAGAAGAAAATCTGGCTAAATGCAGCAAGCCAAACTTTTGTATTTGCAAGAGCAGAGAAATCAGGTGTTAAGAATTTATTAATTCCAATCATAGCTCCAGGTAATGTTATACCTCTCAAAGTAATAAGCGCAACAAGTACAAATAAAAGTGGCATAAAAATCTTACTAGCCTTTTCTACCCCATTTTGTACTCCTTTGTAGATTATTATAAAATTAATTGCCCAAACTAAAAATACTGCTAAAAGTATATGAAGCTTAAATGACCCAATCTCCCATATTCCAGAAGATAAACCTAAATGTTTACTAAAAAAGAATCCTTCTGTATCACTACCCCAACTTTGGAATAAAGAATACCCAAGATAATTCATAGTCCAGCCAATAATTACCGCATAATAAGTCATTAATACAAACGACACAATTGGAGCCCACCAGCCCACCCATTCGTATTTCCTATCAAGGCGAGCAAACGATAATGCTGCAGAACCACGTTGTCTTAAACCAAAACCAAATTCCAAAATCAATAAAGGAATACCTACTACCAGTAAGGCAATAAAATAAGGTACTAAAAATGCCCCACCACCATTTTCATAAGCCACATAACTAAAACGCCAAATGTTCCCTAAACCTACAGCTGACCCAATTGCAGCAAGAATAAATCCTGCTCTAGAACCAAAAGCACCATTCTGTTTTTCCATGCTACGTTTCCTCCTTTTCTGTGATCCTTTTTCCTTCTCCTCTACTCTATCACAGACTTCATCAACTAATCCTACAACTACTACGACATTAATAACCTTTACTAAGCATACTACTTTGGTCAGCTATAAACGCTTATCATTATGATAATGTAAAGAGATTAACTTGTCAATACATTTTTGATATTTAAAATTTGCATTTATTTGTACATTCACATTTATATTTTACTAATAAAAAAATGAGGCTCATTTAAGCCTCATTTTTACGATAAGATAAATTCACATAAAATTTTAGTTTGATTTATTTTTTGATTGTTTCTTCACTTTCTATATGTTTAGTGCAGTTTATCAAAGTAGAACAAAACTCTTTTCCATCAAACTGAATAATATTCACAGCTGTATTACCCTGCCGCATCTGAAACCACTCATCAAGACTCATCTCATCAATCCTGCAAAGAATAGTTCCATTGATTAAACCATGAGCTACAACTAAAATCCTTTGATCTGATATATGTTTTTGGGCAAGTTCTATGAATGTTCTAAAAGCACGCTGATGTGCTTTGATTACACCTTCACCATTAGGTACTGCTGCCATTGTTGGGCGTTCTACCCAAACCTGATGAATATCTGCATATTCTCGCTGGATATCATCCCAGAGCATTCCTTCCCAATCTCCCATATTAATCTCACGAATTCCCTCTAATGGAATTACATCAATACCATGGGGCTTAGCAATAATTTCTGCAGTTTGATAAGCACGTTTAAGATCACTTGAGTAAATCGCATCAAATTCTAGATCTATTAAGCGATCTCTTGCTTTTTCTGCTTGGCGAACTCCTTCTTCAGAAAGTAGAATATCTTGCGAACCTTGAAAACGTCTTTCAACATTCCAAGGAGTCACTCCGTGACGTAATAGATAAATTTCTAACATATGCTGCTACACTCCTTATTTTCATATAGTTATACACAATAAAATTACACCTCTTTAATTTATGGTAGAAAGGATTAATTACCTTTATTTTACCACATTAATGAACAGAGGTGTAATTTATTTTACAATGGCATTAACTTTTTCTGGGCGAATCATTTATATATTTCATTGTATAATTTTACTATGCAAAATTATTTTAAAGTGACTCTATTTTTCTCATCAACAAAAACAATAGAAGGTTTAAAATTTTCCAACTCGTCCTCAGAATAATTTCCAAATGACATTATAATAACTTTATCACCAATCTGAACTAATCTTGCTGCTGCTCCATTGAGGCAAATAATTCCAGAACCCCTCTCACCAGCAAGAATATATGTCTCAAATCGTTGACCGTTATCGATATTCACTATCAACACCTTCTCATTCTCAAGCATGTCTGCTTGCTCCATCAAATCTTCATCAATTGTGATTGAACCAATATACTGTAAACAAGCCTCAGTAACTGTCGCACGATGAATTTTTGATTTAAGCATTGTTCTAACCATTTTAAATTCCTCCCTATCTTTATAAAAGTTATCAAATTACTTCTTTATACTTCACACCCCATGTCATCCTCTAATATATATCATGTATCTCTTTTTAGTTTAAAAGCGGAGTCAAAATCACATGAGCAAAAAAATCCATCACAAAATGTGTCAACATTGCACCTTCTAATCCATATTTCCAAAACATCCATCCAAAAATAATGCCACTTACACCATTTAATAAAAACGTTCGCACCCAAACTATTTTTGTATTTCCAAGTAACTGTATGGCAGCTGGAAGATGAAAACCTCCAAATAACACCGCTGAAATAAAGATTCCCAACCAATACGCCAACTGTCCAGTAATTCCTATCAAATTAGCAATATAAACAATCAAAGACATGAAAAATAGTCTTACACTTATTTCTTCAGTAATCCCACCATATACTGAAGCACATAAAGATTGTAAAGGTGTAGGGACGTTTATTTTACGACTCAATGATATCTTTTTTTTCAACCAAAGATCGAATATTAACATAAGTAAAGTAGCTAAAATCCCTGCACCAAAACTTACAATAAAGAATGTATTTATTGAAAATGGTAATGCTGTACCTTCCAACCGATATTCAAGAATCCACCAATGTAAGTGTACACGCGGGGCCAGCATAATTCCGAAATATGTGGTTATAGTTAATAAAATTATAGCTTGTACAATTGTTGCAAGTATTAACTTTCTTTGATTTTTTTTACTTATATATAATCCTATTCCCTCTTTTATTAAAGAAACTTGATATGGTTGTACCGTAATAATTCCTACTAAACCAGATAACCACAGGATCCAAAAAACAGACATATTTTCATCCCTCCTAAACAATAGTTTTTGTTGCCATGCTAGACTCCGCTATTACATTTCTTACACAAATAACCTAGATCATAGAGGAGGGGGGACTCCTCTATGAAAACCTCCTTCTGAAATGTCTTAAATAAACTTAACATCACGCATGTGAGTAATTATCTTACTCACATACTCCAAATCTGATTCAGGCCATTCATATCCGATTTGTCTTAAGTATTCAATAGTTATTGTAGAATCAACTTTCACTGCAGCCCTATACAAGGAATCTTCTTTAGGAGTCGGTTGAACAAATGGAATTATTTTCAACAACATTTCATATTTATTCTTATCTTGCAAGATTGAATTAATATACTCACCAGCTGATTGATTGTCTACAATTTCAGGTTTTAAATCCAACGTTTCTGCAATTTTTAGGATATCTGACATTTTACCTAGTTTCGCATTATATACGTGGAAAATTTTTCCGGTAGATTGTTTTGTTTTTGCTATTGCGACTATAGCTCTACTACAATAATCTATTGCTGTAAACTCAAATGACTGTTCCACTAAATCAGATGCAACAACTCCCAGTTCGAGCAGAGATCTAATTAAATTATAGAATCCATTTACACCAATATTCTTCTGAAAATATCCATCACGATATCTTCCGGTTAAATGTCCAACTCGATAGATTGTCGCTTCTAACCCCTCCTCAATGGCCTTAAAAATCAAATTCTCCGCTACAAATTTACTTCGCACATATACATTGTCTGCATACATCTGACCCACATAAAAATCATTTTCAGTAAAGATTATTTCTTGCTCACCTTTTGCTGATACTCCTGAAACGCTAACAGTAGAAATATGATGGAGTTTTACTTTATAAGTAAGCGCAAAATCAGTGATCTCTTTTGTCCCAAAAACATTTACTTTTTCAAATTCTGAATAGTAACCAAAGTGCTTAGTTATTGCTGCTGAGTGTACAATGCTATCAATTTGCTCACCCAAGTTTATATATTCTTCATCAGATAATCCAAATTGCTTACTACCTACATCACCTTTAATGATAATGATTCTTTCATCAACCCATTTATGATAGCTATCGCCAAAATAGTACTCCAACTGTTTTAACAAACGTTTTTTTGCACTCTCCTGATCTTCTGCGCGAACCAAACAATAGACATTTGCATCTGTACTTAATAATATCTCTTCTAGTATGTGTATTCCTAAAAATCCTGTTACCCCAGTTATTAAGACATTGTATAAATCAATTCTTTCTTCACTAACTACAACTGGTAATTCATGCAGATTTGGTACTCCTCCCTCAAAGTCCAGATCAGTTTCCACAAACATCTCTAGTTGTCCACTTACTCGTTTCGCTAGTTCTTCAATGGTTGGATAGCTAAAGATATCCTGAACAGTTAGTGTCCAACCCTGTGCAACAGTTTTTGCAACCACCTTCAGAGATGCTATAGAATGCCCGCCCAGTGCAAAGAAGTTATCATAAACTCCAACTTGTTTTACCTCAAGTATTTCTTCCCAAATTTCTACAAGTTTTTCTTCAATCTCATTTCTAGGTGCCACATATTCTGCTCCTGTCTTCACTACTCCACTTGGCTCAGGCAAAGACTTTTTATCTAATTTACCATTTGCTAATAACGGTAATTTTTCTAATTCTACAAAATGAGATGGAATCATATAGTCAGGTAATACTTGTGCCAAATATACCCGTAACTCATCAACAGAAATATCTCGATCTGAAATTATATATGCACAAATATATCTTACATCATTCACATCAAAGCGATCTACAACAGCAGCTTCTTTAATTTCAGGATGGTTGAGTAATTGGTTTTCAATCTCACCTAACTCGATTCTGTATCCTCTGATTTTAACCTGATGATCTATTCTACCCAGATATTCAATATTACCATCTGGCAACCATCTTGCTAAATCACCTGTTTTGTACATTTTAGTTTCAGTAACCAATTGATTAACCCTAAAATGGTTTTGGACAAATTTTTCTGTAGTCAACTCTAGCCTATTTAAATATCCACGTGCTAAACCAGATCCAGCCAGACACAATTCTCCTGGAACACCAATTGGTTGAAGATGAAGATTTTGATCAACAATATATGCTTGAATATTAGAAAGTGGTTTACCAATTGGGACATTAACAGAAATATCTTCATGCCCTTTAAGATTGCTCAAAGAATATTTCGTAGCATAGATCGTTGATTCAGTTGGCCCATATATATTTTCAAAGATTACATTTGGTACTGAATCATAGAATTTTCTTACCAAATCTTTTGAAATTGCTTCACCAGCTACAAAGAGATATTTTAGGTGACTCAAAATATGAATTTCTTCCTCTTCAAGAGTATTTAGCAATACATTAAGCATAGATGGAACAAAATTGATATGTGTTACATTCTGTTCTGCAATTGTTTTTACAATCGTTTTTGGATCTTTTTCGGCATCTTTCTTTAAAATAACCAGTTTACCGCTACCCAATATCCAACCAAAAATTTCTGCAACCGATACGTCAAATGTATATGTCGTTTTCAAAAGATACGCGTCTGATGCTGTAATAGGATACATTTCATGTAATACATGCAATGTATTCAATACACTTCTATGTTCGAGCATAACCCCCTTAGGCATTCCGGTCGAGCCAGATGTATAAATGATATACGCCAAATTGTTCGAATTGATAATGATTTCTGGATTATTACTGTCACCTTTGTACAATTTACTATCCTCAAGATTTATTACTTCTTCAACAAATGATACTTTGCTCATTAGATCCTTTTGGGTTAATAACAAAGTTGTATTACTATCTGTAAGGATATACTCAATTCTGGCTTCTGGATATTCAGGATCAAGTGGCAAATACGCTCCACCCGCTTTTAATATAGCCATAATGCCAATCAGCATTTCTAGCGAACGATCCACCATAATTCCAACAATGTGATCAGGTCCAACCCCTTTCGCCCTTAATAAGTGTGCCAATTGGTTAGCCTTTTTATTAAACTCACGATAAGTTAATTTTTCTTCGCCGAAAATAAGAGCAATCTGATTAGGTGTTTTTTCCATCTGCTCTTCAAATAATTGCTGAAGTGAGATATAATCTGGATAATCTACTGCTGTCCTATTAAATTCTTTAAGTATTTTCTCTTTCTCTTTTACTGTAATTATATTAATTTCATTCACTAGTTTATTTTCATCTGCAAGAATTGTATCGATTAATTTACTTAAGTGTACTTGAATCATTTCAATCTTTTCATCATTTAACAAATCTGCATTGTAGGTCATTTTTATGATCATCATCTCTCCACTAGCTACTGTCATCGTCAAATCAAAATTAGTTAGTTCGTGTACTGAATCAAATCGAATGCTAAAACCTAAATCTTTTCCTTGAACTGCTGAATCAACTGGGAAGTTTTCGAATATAAGTAATGAATCAAATAATTTTCCCGAAATATTAGTCATCTTCTGAATCTTTGCCAAAGATATATACTCATGTTCCCGACTTTCTATCAATTCATTATTTACTCTTGTTAACAGTTCTTTAATTGTATCCGGTTTTTCATTTCTAATAATGACTGGTAGAGTATTAAGGAATATACCCACAATACTTTCAACATTAGCCAATTCTGCTGGACGACCAGAAACTGTCATTCCAAAACAACTGGCATTGGTATTATTATACTTTTGCATCAACAAGCCCCAGGCTGTTTGAATGAACGTATTGATAGTTATTTCGTTCTTCTTACAAAATTCATTGATCATTCTAGTTGTTTGCTGATCCAAGATAAGTTTTTTAACCATTCCCTCACTAATTGCTACATCCTTCTTGGCTGAGGAATATGGTAAAAAAGTCGGTTCGGTGATGTTTTTCATATAATTTTCCCAGTATTTTTCGCTCTTTGCTCTCTTTTGTTTCTTCAACCACTCCAAATATTCTCCAAATTGTCCAGCAGGTTTTGACGGTAATAGCTGATCATTCACAAGGCAATAATATATATTGAAGAAATCACCCATTATAATTGGCACACTCCAGCCATCTAACAAAATATGATGGAAAATCCAGTTAACCAAATATTTTTCATCTGATAATTTCACCAGAGAAAGTCTATTTAATTGACCTTTTTCCATATCAAACTGTTTCTGTAAATCTTCTTCTTTGAACTTCATTAAATACGCTTCTTGCTCTGAAAGTGCTAAATCCGATTGATCATACTGATAAACCTCTGCTTCTGCTTCATCAAATATTAATTGGATCGGGTTTTTAAGATTTTTCCAGAAGAATCTGGTTCTTAGTATTTCATGGCGGTTCACTGTTTTTCTCCAAGCAGTGATCAATTTCTCAATATCTACTTCACCTTCTAGGTAAAATGACATTTGCTCATAATAGCTTCTACTTACTTCATTTAATGTGTAATGAAATAACATTCCCTCCTGCATCGGAGTTAATGCATACATTTTAACTTTATTAAGATCGACCATTTGTGCAATATAATCAAAATTCTGTTCATTGAGTAGATTTTGTACACCAAAATCAGAAGCAGTATACGTTTTTTCCGTTTGTTCTACACAATGTTCGATAATATCTACCAATCGATTATAATATAATGATTTAAGATGTTCCATTAACTGAGCATCTAAATATTTCACATTATACCTGAGGGAGATTTGTAATTCTCCACTAACAGTAATACCTGAAATATCAATTAATGATACATGTTCATTTTCACTATGGATACTAAATCCAGCATCCTCGATACAACCAGACAATAAACTCTCATTCTTTTGATCAGTCTTATTCTTGATATTATCAAATTGGCCTAAATAGTTAAATGATATTTCTGGATTCAATTCACTCAATTGTTCATCCCTTGTCAAATACAGTGCAATATCAAAATTGACCCCTTTATTTGGCACTCTACGTAAACTTTCTTTAACATGTTTAATGCTCTCTTCAATCGTTTCTTGTTTTTCAAAATAAACGGGATATGTACTTGTAAACCAACCAATTGTCCTTGAAATATCAACATTTTCTAGAATCTCTTCTCTACCATGGCCTTCAAGATTTAATAAGAAATGATCTGTATCCATTGCTTCGGTGATCGCCATAGTTAAGGCAGTTAGCAATATATCATTTATTTCTGTATTATAAGCCCAATTTACTTTCGTCTGTAATTTCTCTGTTTGCGCTTCATCTAATTTAACTACTAAACTATTATGATCTTTGAAATAATTATCCTTTACTTCAGTTTTAGCTATAGATTTAACTTTTGACTGATCGATTTTCTGCCAATACTCTATATCAATCAATTCTGTTTGAGCATAACTATTTAAGTTGTGACTCCAATCTTTGAATGAAGTCGTTTTTAATGGTAATTCTCTTGTTAGGTTGGATTGATATAAGCTCTTCAAATCATCAATAAGAATTCTCCAAGATACTGCATCAATAATCAGGTGATGAATTGGAATAAATAATCGTTTACCATTATCACCAAGATCAAATACAACTGCCTTGACCAATAAATCTTTTTCTAAATCAAAACTATCCTGAATTTTTACACTTATTTCTCTTACTTTTTCTCTTTGAACTTTTTCTGGATATTGCGCTAAATTAATAATTTCTAATCTAAAATCTACTTCATCTATTCCACGATTAAATTGAATGATTTTATTATCAACAAATTTATAACCCATTCTTAAAGCATCGTGATGAGCAATTATCTTTTTAAATACTTTCTCCAATAGTTTAAGATCTACATCTTCTCTTAATTTAAAAATATTTGACTGATGGAAATAATGCTTATGCTTAAAATCCAGTTCAAAGAACCAGGTTTGAATTGGTGTTAACAAAACTTCACCGATGACTTCTCCTTGTGGTATTATCAGAGTCTGTTTCTTATAATCAACATTTTTCAAAATCTTATCAATCGTTTTGTATTTGAAGATATCTTTTACAGTAATATTAATTCCTTGTTGGCTAACTCTAGCTATAATTTGAATTGCTTTAATAGAGTCACCACCCAGTTCAAAGAAGTTATCATTAATTCCTACCTGTTCTCTTCCTAATGTCATACCCCATATTTCAGCCAATTTTTCTTCTTCTTCAGTTTTTGGAACAACATATTCTATTCCAATCATTCCATCTGGCTCTGGCAATGCTTTTCGATTAAGTTTACCATTCAATGTTAATGGAAGTTTTTCCAATTGGATAAAGAATGCTGGGATCATATATTCAGGTAATACATTTAATAAATATTCTCTAAGATCCATCAATTCAGAATCTGAAACAAAGTACGCACACAAATATCTCGTTCCACCCATATCATCTCTATCAATAACAGCTACTTCTTTTACTGCTTTATGCTTCAATAATTGTGCTTCAATCTCACCGATTTCAATTCTATAACCTCTTATTTTTACCTGATAGTCAACTCTACCAATAAATTCAATCATACCATCTGACCGCCAGCGACCCAGATCACCAGTTCTGTACATTCTTTCTCCTATACACTCACCTGTGGTGAGAGTCACAAAATGATTTTGGACAAACTTCTCTGCTGTCAACTCTGGTCTATTTAAATAACCTCGGGCTAATCCAGCACCAGCTATGCAAATCTCTCCTGGTACTCCCATAGGAACCAACTTCATTCGCGAATCAACAATATAAATCCGTGTATTCATAATTGGTTGCCCAATCGGGATAATAAAGTTCGGCTGAACATTTCTTAAGCAAGTAGTTACTACACTATTCTCTGTCGGACCATATTCATTAACAATCTCCAAATCACTATTCATTTTTTTACTACGTTCAATCAGATTTGCCGTAATCTGTTCACCACCCAAAGCAATCATTCGTAATGTTTTTGCATCTTTTGGTGTTAAGCAATCCAACAGTGCTGAAAATAATGAAGGTACACAGTTAAAATGAGTTATTCCATGCTTTCTGATTACTTCTTTGATGGCCATAGGATCTTTAAAATCTTCATTACTCAACATAATTAGCTGTGCCCCACAGACAACCGGGGTGAAGAAATTAACAACAAATGCATCAAATGAGTAAGATAATAACTGCAGTACTTTATCATTCGAACTCAATTGTACGTCGTTCTTTCTCCAGACAATTGTATTCACTATATTGCAATGCTCAATCATAACTGCTTTCGGTTTTCCAGTAGAGCCAGATGTATATATAACATAAGCCAAATCATGAGATGAATTAATTTTTTCTAAATTGCTCATTTCACCTCTGTAAAGTTTTTCATCATCTAAACTCAGCACCTCTCTATTTGACACCTGAAGTTTATCAATTAAATGATTCTGTGTTAAGACAATCTTTACTTGACTATCTTCTAACATATATTCAATACGTTCTTCTGGATACTCAGGATCAATCGAGAGATACGCACCTCCTGATTTTAAAATTCCCAAGATTCCAATCATCATCTCAAGTGAACGTTCTACCAGCATGGCAACAATAATGTCAGACCCTACACCTTTTTCTCTTAATACTCTAGCAAATTGATTTGCTTTTTCGTTTAACTCACCATATGTTAATTGCTGTTCACCAAAAACGCCAACAATATGATCTGGTGTTTTTAATGCCTGTTCTTCAAATAATTGATGGATTGTTAAATCATTAGAAAGCTCTACCATTGTATTATTAAAATCAACCAACAATTGCTGCTTTTCATCTGCTGAAATTATTTCGATTTCTGAAATCTGTATTTCTGGATTTTTAACCACTTGATGAATTATATTTACAAGATGTTCTGTCATTCTTTCTATTGTTTTACGTTTAAAGAGTTTTGTAGAATAGTCTAAATTAAAGTGGATTCCCGTAGATGTTTCAAACACATTGAAAATAAGATCAAATTGAGCTAATTTGTATTCAAATGGATAAAGATGCATTTTTAAGCCTGGCATCTGAACATCTGCAGTTGTTGTATTTTGTAATACAAACATAATATCAAATAATGGATTTCTACTTAAATCTCTTTGTAATTGCAGTTTTTCAACAAGCATTTCAAATTGATAATCCTGATGCTCAAAAGCGTCTAAAGCATTTTCTTTAACAGTCTCTAAGAATTGAGCAAAACTCTTATCAACTTCTAGCTCGTTTCGCATCACTAATGTATTAACAAAAATTCCAATTATATTTTCTAAGTCTGCATGCCGTCTACCTGCAACTGGTGAACCGATAATGATCTCATCTTGACCTGTATATTTGGAGAGTAAAACATTTAATGCTCCTAAAAGTGCCATGTATAGAGTCGCGCCTTTAGAGGATGCTATTTCGTTGAAAGCATCTGCTAACTCTTTATCTATACTAAAGTCCATCATATCCCCTTCAAAACTCATTACTGACGATCTCGGTGCATCTGTTGGCAGATTAAGCACTGGAATTTCGCCAGCAAACCTTTCTAACCAGTATATCTCCTGTTTTTTAATCTCTTCAGATTTAAGCAGCTTATGTTGCCAGCATGCATAATCCTTGTACTGTATTTTAAGCTCTGGTAAATCCTCACCTTGATAAAGCTGTACAAATTCTTTGAAAAAAATATTCATCGATGCTCCATCAGAGATGATATGATGCATATCCAACATGAGTAAATGTTTATCATTATCATATTTGATAAGTCCTACTCTAAACAATGGCGCTTTGCCCAAATCAAATGGTCGAATAAATTCGTTAACTACCCTGTCTAATTCCTCTTCTTTAGCTTCCATGAAGGAGATACGCAAATCCAGATCTGGATGCACTTTTCTAACTACTTCTTCGCCAACCACTACAAATGAAGTACGAAGTGATTCATGTCTTTGAACCAATACTTTAAATGCTTCTTCCAAACGTTCTCTATCAAGTACACCTTCTATAGTTGTAATATTCGGCATATTGTAAGTTGTACTTTCGCCCTCTAGTTGTCTTAAGGCGAAGAGCCTTTTCTCCGCTGATGAAACCGGATAATACTCTCTTTCTTCTACTGCTTCAATTTCAGTAAAGATAGTTGCTTCTATTCTATCTAGTTCCTCAACCAAATTTTTCAGTATTGGTTTGTTAAAAAGCTCTTTTAATGGTAGCTCTACATTAAATTCTTTTAAAACTCGTGATACCAACTGAGTTGCCTTCAACGAATGACCTCCCAATTCAAAGAAATCATCATTGATCCCCACTTTCTCTACACCCAAAATATCAGACCAGATCTGTACCATTTTTTCTTCTGTTACATTAGTTGGCGCAACATACTCAGCACCACCAATATTTCCATCTGGTTTTGGTAACGCTCTACGATCAATTTTACCATTTGGGGTTAGCGGTATTTTTTCTAATTGAACAAAGTCTGCTGGAACCATGTAATTCGGTAACTCTCTGCCTAAATATGCTTTTAACTCTGCAATGGATAGTTCACTATCACTTACGATATATGCACAGAGATATTTGTTACCACTGTCATCAATCCGGTCAATAACAACTGCCTCTTTAATTTCCTCATGGCTCAATAATTGATTTTCAATCTCTCCAAGTTCGATTCTAAATCCTCTGATCTTAACTTGATTATCAATACGTCCTAAGAATTCGATATTACCATCAAGAAGCCATCTAGCAAGATCACCTGTTCGATAGATTTTTTCACCTAATAGATTCTTCACAAATTTTTCTTCTGTTAATTCTGGTCTATTCAAATAACCTCTAGCCAAGCCATCTCCAGCTATACATAATTCAC
>DAOVRZ010000139.1:0-11162 GCA_030627905.1 Halanaerobiales bacterium | reverse complement strand
ATTTAGCAAGATGGCTATCAGATGGTAATATAGAGTTTAGAGGAAGAATAGATCATCAAGTAAAGATAAGAGGATACAGAATAGAAATTGGAGAGATAGAAAGCCAGCTTTTAAAGCATGTAGCGATAAAAGAGTCTGTAGTTTTGGCCAAAGAAAATTCCAAAATTAAATACCTATGTGCCTATATAGTAGGAAACAGTGAACTTACAGTGGCGGAGCTCAGAGAACATTTGTCTAAAGAATTACCTGACTATATGATTCCTTCATATTTTGTTAAACTTGACAGTATCCCACTTACCCCGAATGGTAAGGTTGATAGGAAGGCGTTGCCTGAGCCAGAAGATAACATTGAAGCAGGAGTAAAGTATGTTGCACCTACTAATAATGTAGAAGAAAAGATGTTAGAAATATGGTCAGATGTTTTAGGTATAGAAAAAATCGGAATTAATGATGATTTCTTTGAACTTGGAGGACATTCTTTAAAGGCTACGATTCTTTTATCAAAAATTCACAAGAAGTTAAATGTAGAAATTCCTCTTCGTCAGGTATTTAAAACTCCAACAATCAAAGAACTGTCAAACTTTATTATTAAGGCAGATGAGAGTATTTATTTAGTAATTGAACCAGTTGAAGAGAGAGAATACTATCCAATTTCTTTAGCTCAAAAACGGTTATATATGGTTAATCAATTAAATGTTAATGACATTAGTTATAATATGCCTGCTATATTTATCATTGAAGGTAATTTAGAACTAGATAGATTGGAAGTAGCATTTAAAAATATGGTTAAACGACATGAATCTTTACGAACATCTTTTAAAACTATGAATGGTGAACAAGTTCAGATTATACATGAAGACGTGAATTTTGAGATAAATTATATTGATCTAAATGATTGTGCAATGGATGAAATAAAAGTAAATACTAGGATAAATAGTTTTATAAGACCATTTGATCTAGAAATCGCGCCATTGCTCAGAGTTGAATTGGTACAATTTAAAGATGAATATCTCTTGATGCTAGATATGCATCATATCATTGCAGATGGAAGTGCCATGAATATAATAGTTACTGAATTTGTTAAACTTTATCAAGGCATTGAATTACCTGAATTAAAGATTCAATATCGGGACTTTGCAGTATGGCAATATCGTCTCTTTGAAGAAAATGTAATAGCAAAACAAGAAGAATATTGGTTAAACAAATTAAAGGATTTACAGTATACTCAACTTCCAGCAATGACTACCGATTTAATAGAGAGTAATGCTGGTGCACAAATACCATTTGAAATAGGAGTTGACTTAGTAGAGAAGATAGATGAGTTTTGCGTTAAACATAATGTGACTAAATTCATGTTTATGATAGCGGTATTTAAAATTGCTATTTTCAAAACGATAGATCAGGAGGATCTTTCAATCGGTATTCCTATTGCAGGCAAGAATAAAGTAGAATTGCAAGATTTGATTGGACTTTTCTTGAATTTATTGATCATTCGTTCTGAGATTAGAGATGAGATGAGATTTAATGAATACTTACATCAGATTAAAGAAGTAACAACAGAGGCTTTTGAAAATCAGGATTATCCATTTGACATGTTGGACTTAAAAATTAGAGAGGTAAATAACTATCAAGGTGATTCATTATTCTCAATTCTCTTTAACTATCTACCGTACTTTGGTGGCGAGGATCAGACTTTAGCAGAAATCACTATCCGACCATATTTAGTGGAAAAAGTGGAAGCAAAATATGATCTTACATTATATGTTTCAGAGAGACAGGATGATATACATTTAAATTTAGTATATAAACGCGATAAATATGAGGATTATATTATCGAAACGATTCCAGTAGAGATTGAAAAGATCATTAACATTGTTTTACAAGATGAGGAAAGTATAATTACTCAAATGGAATTAACTGACTCAAATGATATGATGGAAGATTTCGATGACCTTTTCAGTGATGATAATTTTGACGAATTCGATTTTTAGTAAGGAGGTTATAAGATGGCTTTACAAAGCAAAATTTCAAAGATTGCACAAAAAATGTCAGATAAGATTGCAATCAAACATGGAAATAGAGAAGTATCTTATTATGAATTAGAGAAATACTCTAATCAAATAGCTAATTTCTTTCAAAGCCAGCTAACTGACAACAAAAACGTTATACTTTTGTTAGACAGAAGTCCTGAACTAATCTTTTCGATGTTGGGTATTCTGAAATCTGGTGGAATATTTGTTCCGCTAGATTTAAAACACCCAGAGAATAGATTAAGCATAATGATGAATGAAGTACAATCCAATTGGATTGTACTTCATTCCAAAAATTTGGTCAGAGTAGATCGAATTACTAAAGAGTGGGACAGAAAAATCAATGTTTTACTTTTGGATTCGGATAAAATAGTGGAGGATGAATATAACAATTTAAATATTTATAGACTACTTAAAAATCAATCTCAAGATTATGAGCAGGTCGAAGCTAAAAATTGTTATATCTACTTTACTTCTGGTTCAACCGGTACCCCAAAAGGAATATTGGGTCGCCATAAAAGCTTAGAACATTTCGTTGCATGGGAGATCAAGGAATTTGGAATAGATCAAGAATTTAATATCAGTCAGCTAACTTCACCTTCTTTTGATGCTATTTTAAGAGATATCTTTACAACTTTATCTATCGGAGCAACAATCTGTATACCTGAGAATGACGATATAATCTTAAATTCGCAAAGGTTAATCGAATGGATTAACTTAAATCAAATTACTTTGATTCATATGACACCAGCTTTATTTAAAAGTTTAATAAGTGAATTAAATGATCCAGATAGTTTTCAAAGTTTGAAATATATCTTGATGGCTGGCGAAAAATTGCGAGGTAATGATGTCAAGAAATTTATCGAACTATTTAGCGCGCGCGCGCGTAACAGAATTCAATTAGTGAATCTTTATGGTACTACTGAGACTACCTTAATTAAGTTCTTTTACCGAATTAAAGAAGAGGACAGATTTAAAACTAATATTCCTGTAGGAGAAGCAATTGATCATACGCAGGTACTGGTTTTAAATAAAACTATGAAAATTTGTAAACCTGGTATTGTTGGTGAAGTGTATATCAGGACACCGTTTGTTACTTCTGGTTATTATAAGCGTCCAGACGCTACTAAAGAAGTTTTCTTAATAAATCCATTTACCAAGAACCCTAGAGATATTATTTATAAAACAGGTGATCTGGGTAGGATGTTGCCTGATGGAAATTTGGAGATCATCGGGAGAATTGATCAACAGGTGAAAATTAGGGGAATGAGAGTAGAGCCTGGGGATATTGAATTTAAGATGCTGGCCCATGATGCTGTACGAGACGCGATTATAATAGATCGTGAAGATGAAAATGGTGAAACATACCTTTGTGGTTATATCATTTCTAATCGAGATATCTCCATTTCAGAAATGAGACAGTTTTTAGAAAAAGTTTTACCTGATTATATGATCCCTACATATCTTGTGCGTTTAGATAAGATGCCATTAAACCCTAATGGTAAGATCGATAGAAGTGCATTGCCTGAGCCAGATAAGAATATTGATACAGGAGTAGAATATGTTGCACCAGGTAATGAGATAGAAGAAAAATTGGCAAAAATCTGGTCTGAAGTTTTAGATAGAGAAAAGATTGGAATCAATGATAACTTTTTTGATCTTGGAGGACATTCTTTAAAAGCTACTTCTGTAGTCTCTAAAATATACCAAGAATTTGAAGTAGATATACCTCTCCGTGAAATGTTTAAAGATCCGACGATTAAAGCAATTAGCGAATATATTCAGAGAGCAGAAAAAAGTAGTTATGCTTTCATTCCAGTCACCCAAGAAAGAGATTTCGAGAATGGATATTATCCAGTCTCTTCAGCACAGAGCAGATTATATCTTCTTAATCAATTAGATACTACTAATACAAATTATAATATGCCTCAGGCAATGTTAATTGAGGGTGAGATTGACAAAGAAAAGCTTCATCATGCCTTTTTAAAGCTTATCAAAAGGCATGATTCATTACGAACCTCTTTTCAGTTAATCGAAGGTGAAGTAGTACAGCGCATCTATCAGGATGTTGACTTCTCTATTCAGAGTTATGAAATTGAGTCTCAGGCAGATTTTAAGAAAGAAGTTCAGCATTTAGTTAATGAGTTTGTCATGCCTTTTGAGTTGAGGAAGGCGCCATTATTAAGGGTAGGGTTGGCTAAGTTTAGAGGAACTAAAGATAAATATGCATTGCTCTATGATATGCATCATATTATTTCAGATGGTACCTCACTCTATATTTTGATAAATGATTTTATCGCTTTATATCAGGGAAAAGAATTGCCTGACTTAAGGATTCAGTACAAAGACTTTACTATCTGGCAAAACAATTTATTTAATTCTGATAAAATTAATGATATGGAAGAATACTGGCTCAATCATTTTAGTACAGATCAAGATGAGATTCCAGTCCTTAATCTCCCAACAGATTATCCTAGACCAGCAGAATTAAGTTTTGAAGGAAATCAATTTGATTTTAACATTGGAACAAAATTGACTGAAAAATTAAATGGATTGAGTAAAGAGACTCAAACAACTCTTTATATGATTCTACTTGCAGCATATAATCTTCTTCTTTCAAAATATTCAGGGCAAGAGGATGTAATCGTAGGCTCTCCCATCTCTGGACGTCCTAATGTTGATCTTGAACAACTAATTGGGATGTTTATAAACACTCTAGCGATGAGAAATAGACCACAAGGTAATTTATCTTTTGCAGAATTTTTAGCAGATGTTAAAGATAATGCTTTACAGGCTTACGAATATCAGGATTATCAATTTGAAATGCTGGTAAATAAGCTAGATTTACAGCGTGATCTGAGTAGAAATCCATTATTTGATACAATGTTTGTTCTTCAAAACTTTAACAGTTCGATTACTGCAGACGTTAGTAATCTAAAAGTAAGTACAATTGAATTTGAAAATCCGGTTTCAAAATTTGATCTAACTTTGAAAGCTGCAGAAAATTCAGGAGATATTTATTTTAGATTTGAATATTGTACTAAACTTTTTAAGCAAGAAACTATAGAAAGATTATCCAGACATTTTATAAATATCTTAAATGTTATTGTCGAAAATTCTGATAGAAAACTTAGTGAGATCAATATTATTTCTAATCAAGAGAGAGATCAATTACTCAATGAATTTAATAATTCCAAGACAGAAACTTTGCAAATATCAAAGCAAATTCATCAGTTATTTGAAGAACAGGTGGAAAAGGGACAAGATACTGTAGCAATAATATTTGAAGAACACAAGTTGACCTATAGAGAGCTTAATGAAAAAGCAAATCGATTAGCTAGAACCTTAAGAGAGAATGGAGTAAACGCAGGTAGCATAGTTGGAATATCAGTAAACCGTTCTTTTGAGATGATGATTGGGATATTAGGAATACTTAAAGCCGGTGGTGCTTATCTTCCCATAAATCCTGATTACCCTGAGGAACGCGTCGGATATATGCTTAAAGATAGCGGTGCAAATATTTTATTGACACATGAATATTTGGTAAATGAAGTTCCATTTAGAGGTCAAATAGTTGCCTTAGAGGATGAACAAATATATCATAAAGCAAGCTCAAACTTAGAACCTATTAATAATTCGCAAGGTTTAGCGTATATCATCTATACTTCTGGGTCTACTGGAAAGCCTAAAGGGGTTATGGTATCTCACAAAGCTCTAAATAATTTTCTATGTAATATATATAGTAGCTTTGGAAAGAATGTGGGGATACAAGATAATTGTTTGAGTTTGACTAATATCTCCTTTGACGTAAGCGTATGTGAAATATTTATGCCTCTTGTTTTTGGAGCCACTCTAGTGCTTTATAACAATGAAATGATACCAGATATTCATAATTTGGTTAGAACTATTTTAGATAAAGAGATAACTTTTGCTTATATCCCTCCAACTATCTTAAAAGAGGTCTATGAGGGATTAAGCAGTGAAGAAGTCAAACTTAACAAAATGCTGGTAGGGGTAGAGCCAATTAAGGATTATGTGTTAGAAGATTATCTGAAATTAAATGATAATATGAAAATCATAAACGGCTATGGTCCTACAGAAGCTACAATCTGCACAACGTTCTATAAATATGGTCAAACATCACCAGTAGGTAGAAATATTCCAATTGGTAAACCTCTGGCTAATACACAAATATATATATTGGATCAATACTTAAATCTTGCGCCTAAGGGTGCTGTGGGAGAATTGTGTATCTCCGGAGACGGTTTAGCAGAGGGCTATCTAAACAGAGAAGATTTGACAGCAGAAAAATTTGTACCGAATCCATTTATCTCTGGTATGAAAATGTACAAAACTGGAGATATGGCGCGCTTATTATCTGATGGGAATATCGAATTTTTGGGAAGAATTGACCATCAAGTGAAGATACGTGGATATAGAATAGAACCAGGAGAGATCGAAAATCAGTTATTAAATTATCATTCAGTCAAAGCAGCAATAGTAGTAGATAAAGAAGATAATAATGGAGCAAAATATTTGTGTGTATATCTTGTTTCAGATCAGGAAGTAACTGTAGGAGAATTGAGAGAATTTTTATTAAAAAGTTTACCAGAATACATGATCCCATCATATTTTGTACAATTAGATCAAGTGCCATTAACTGCAAATGGTAAGATCAACCGAAAAGCACTTCCTGAACCTGAAGGTAACATCGAAGTAGGAACTGAATATGAAGCTCCACGAAATGAAACAGAAGAAAAATTGGTAGATATATGGAAAGAGCTATTAAGAATAGAGAAAGTCGGAATCAATGATAACTTCTTTGAACTAGGAGGGCATTCATTAAAGGCGACAGCATTTGTAGGAAAAATACGCAAAGAATTAAATGTAGAAGTACCTTTAAAAGAAATCTTTAAAACACCTACGATAGAAGAAATCAGCAAATATATCCAAAGTACAACTAAGACAACATATAAAGCAATCGAAAAAGTTGAGACCACTGAATATTATGAAGCTTCCTCAGCACAAAAGAGAATGTATTTGTTGCAACAGTTTGATTTACAAGGAACAGGATATAATATAGGCGGTGCACTAGAAATTGAAGGTAAACTGAATCTAGAAAACGTAGAAAAAGCTTTTGTAGAACTGATTAAAAGACATGAAACCCTAAGAACATCTTTTGAAACCATCGAAGAGAAGTTAGTCCAAAAAGTCAATTTGGGCGAACTAAACTTTAAAGTAGAGTATATAGAAAAAACAGATAAAGCTACCCCAGAAGTAGTAAACGAATTTATCAGATCATTTGATTTGAGTAAAGCTCCTTTGTTTAGAGTAGGGATTATAAGAGTACAAGAAGATAAATATATACTCATGTTTGACATGCATCACATAATATCAGATGGTACATCCATGGGAATACTTGTAAACGAGTTCACAAATCTTTATGAAGGAAAAGAATTAGATGAACTAAGAATTCAATATAAGGATTATGCAGCATGGCAAAATAATTTATTGAGATCAGATGTTATGAAAAAGCAAGAAGAATATTGGATTAATAGATTTAGTGATCAAGTACCAGTATTAAATCTGCCAACTGATCATCCAAGACCTGCTATCAAAAGTCTTGAAGGCGATAGTATAAGCTTTAAGTTAGATAAGATACTGACAAAAGATTTAAAAAGAATCTCCAAAGAAACAGGTAGTACTATGTATATGGTACTTTTATCAGGGCTAAATATCCTCTTGTCCAAATATAGTGGTCAAGAAGATATAATAGTAGGAAGTCCAATAGCAGGCAGAACACATCCAGATTTGGAGAAAGTTATTGGAATGTTTGTAAATACTCTTACTATGAGAAACTATCCCAAAAGTAATAAGACTTATAAAGAATTATTGAAAGAAGTAAAAGAAAATGCATTAGAGGCATATGAACATCAGGATTATCAGTTTGAAGAACTGGTAGATAAATTAGACTTAATTAGAGATATGAGTAGAAATCCATTATTTGATGTAATGTTTATAATGCAAAATATGGATAATGGAGAATTAAAAGTTCAAGATTTAAAATTTAGATCATATAATTATGAAAATAAAATATCAAAATTTGATCTAACAATTTCAGCCAGTGAAATCGTATTGACAGGTACAGATGAAGAAATATTTTTAAATTTTGAGTACAGTACAAAGCTATATAAAAGAGAAACTATTGAAAGAATGATATCTCATTTTAGAAATATACTCAAAGCAGTAACTGTTGATACAGATACTAAATTAAGTGAAATAGAGATGCTTACCAAAGAAGAAAAAGATCAGATTCTATATGATTTTAATAACACCTATGCAGATTATCCAAGAGATAAAACAATCCAGGAGCTATTTGAAGAGCAGGTTAATAAAAATCCAGATTATATTGCAGTAGTCTATCAAGGCCAAAAATTAACATATAGAGATCTAAATGTGAGAGCTAATAATCTTGCTTATCTGTTAAGAGAGCAGGGAGTCAAAGCAGATGCTTTGGTAGGAATTATAGCCGAAAAATCATTAGAGATGATCATTGGAGTTATGGCAATTTTAAAAGCCGGAGGAGCATATCTTCCAATAGACCCCGAGTATCCGACAGAACGAATCAATTATATGTTATCAGATACTTCTGTCAATGTATTGCTTTCACAAGGAGATGTAGGAAGCGATTTCGATTTCAATGGTGTGATTATAGATATTTTAGATGAAACATTGTATTTAACTAATAAAGGCACTACTCAAAATATAAGCGCCCCTGGAAGTTTAGCTTATGTTATTTACACTTCCGGTTCTACCGGAAACCCTAAAGGGGTAATGATAGAACATAGTAATGTTGTACGGCTTGTGAAAAATATAGATTATGTACAATTTGAAGATGGAGATAAAATACTGCAAACAGGAACATTAGCTTTTGATGCCTCTACCTTTGAGATTTGGGGATCATTATTAAATGGTTTAGAACTTCATTTAGGTTCAAAAGATCTCATATTAAGACCAGAAGAAATGGCTAAGTATCTGGTTAACAATCAAATTAATATTTTATTTATCACAATAGCTTTATTTAACGTAATGGCAGAAGAAAAACCAGATATGTTTAAGTCACTTAAGTTTCTATTAACAGGTGGAGAAGTTGCATCCCCTAAACATTTCAATAAGGTTAAAAGAGAATGTAAGGATTTAAAAATTGCAAATATATACGGGCCAACAGAAAATACAACATTCTCAACTATTTTCTTTGTAAACCAAGAGTGTTCAGGAACTATTCCGATAGGTAAATTTATTAGTAACACGACAGGTTATGTTGTTGATAAAGATAATAAGTTAGTTTCAATTGGAGTCTGTGGAGAATTATGTTTGGGTGGAGATGGATTAGCTAGAGGTTATTTAAACAATCCAGAACTTACTGCAGAGAAGTTTGTCCAAAATCCATTTATACCTAAAGAAAAAATGTACCGAACTGGAGACATGGTAAGATGGCTTCCCGATGGAAATATAGAGTTTTTAGGAAGAATAGATCATCAAGTAAAGATCAGAGGCTTTAGAATCGAACTTGGAGAAATTGAGAATAGTTTGTTGAACTATGAAGCTATAAAAGAAGCCGTAGTAATATATCGAAAAGATGAGAATGACAAATATTTATGTGCTTATGTTGTATCTCACAGAGAAATAACTCTAATGGAATTAAGAGAATATTTATCAAAGAATCTTCCTGACTATATGATTCCATCATATTTTGTACAACTAGAAAAAATGCCATTGAATAAAAATGGAAAGATAAATCGAAAAACATTACCAAAGCCTGAAGGAAATATATTCACTGGAGTAGAGTATGAAGCACCACGAAATGAGATAGAAGAAAAGTTGGTAGATATATGGAAAGAGGTTTTAGGAGCAATATTAGGAATAGAGAAAGTAGGCATCAATGATAACTTCTTTGAACTTGGAGGACATTCTTTAAAGGCTACAGTTCTTTTATCAAAAATGCACAAGAAGTTGAATGTAGAAATTCCGCTAAGTCAGGTTTTCATAAGTCCTACAATCAAAGAACTTGCACAATACATTATTAAGGCTGAAGAAAAAATCTTTTTTGCAATACAACCGGTGGAAGAGGCGGAATATTATCTTGCATCATCATCACAGAAAAGACTATATATTATGTGGCAGCTTGCGGAAAAATCATTGGCTTACAACATGTCATCAGCTTTAATTCTTGAAGGAGAATTTGATAGTTCCAGATTTGAAAAAACCATAAATGCTCTTGTTAATAGACATGAAGCTCTTAGAACATCCTTTAGACTGGTTAATGGTGAACTAATGCAGCAGATTCATCAAGATGTTGATCTTAATTTAAGTTATCAAATAATTGAAGAAGATAAACTAAAAGAGACAGCAATAGAATTTATAAGACCTTTTGATCTAAGCAAAGCACCATTACTGAGAGTTGCTCTGATAAAATTTAGTTCGAACAAACATATGCTGCTATTTGATATGCATCATATTATTTCTGATGGGGTCTCAATGGCTATTCTGACCAAAGATTTTAACAATCTGCATGATGATAAAGAACTGCCAGAGTTGAAGATACAATATAAAGATTATGCATTATGGCATAACTCTTTGATGAATTCGGAGATAATGGAAAAAATGAGTGAATATTGGATCAGAAAGTTAGATAATTTCACTTACACTGAGTTACCTGCTACAAATATCTCTTTAGATAGACAATTGGATGGAAAAACCAAACAGACAGTACTGGACAATTTATTAACAGAACAGATCAACAAGTTTTGCATAAATCATAAAATATCTAAATTCATATTTATGTTAGCCACTTTCGAAATTTTATTAATGAAAACAATCAATCAGAATGACATTACCATAGGAATTCCTGTAGCAGGAAGAAGACATGAAGATTTGCAAAATATAATAGGTGTCTTTTTGAATGTTCTAGTCACTCGCAGCAAAATTGATAATAATGCAACTTTCAAGGATTACTTATTTAACTTAAGAGATAATTGGATGGAGACTCAGAAATATCAGGATTATCCATATGAAGATCTATATGCAAAAGAGAAAGACGTATTTAACTTCAAGATGGATTCACTATTTTCT
>DAOVRZ010000180.1:0-5243 GCA_030627905.1 Halanaerobiales bacterium | reverse complement strand
TTTTTGTTGCTCCTCTTTACGTACAGTGAACCATGCTTATTCAAAATAAGAATGACTGGGTCACACCAGCAATTGTGAAATGCCGAACAGGTTGAGGACGTGTCTGATGTACCTTAGTGCATCATTTACCACAACTAGGACAATGACTTTCTCCAGCTTTGGATTCAACATCTAGAATCAACATATTTTCTTTTTTTTCGAAAAGTTAATACCTCTAGCTCTGGAATTTTTAGAATTTCTTTGATAAGATTAATTTGTGGCATCGTTAAGCCCTCCTTATTGATCTATTTGTTGGGTACAAACAGATTCTACATAGAGGTTTTCGATGCCTTCTTTTATTTTAGTTTCACAACATTAATTATACACCCCTTTTAAATAGGTTTCAGCTTTGTATGGAAGGGAATAATAGTTTGGTATAGAAAGTATATAATTAGGAAGGGTAAAAGTATCATAAAGAAAGGAGTGAAAAAATGAAACTGCCATATGGGATAACTGACTTTAAAGAATTGCGGGAAGAAAATTATTTTTACATAGATAAAACTAAATATATTGAAATTATAGAGAATTTAAATAGTAAATATTTATTTCATATTAGGCCTAGGCGGTTTGGAAAATCACTTTTTCTCTCAACTATAGAACATTATTATGATCTAAATCAAAGAGAGGATTTTGTAAATCTTTTCTCTGGATTATATATTGGAGACAATCCGACTAAGTTGAAAAATGAATATTTTATTTTATCTTTTGATTTTTCAGGGTTAAATACTGATTCTCAGAAAAACTTAAAGGACTCCTTTCGTAAAACAGTTTTAACCGGATTAATTAGATTTTTAAAAAGCTATAAATATTATATCTCTGCAGTTGAAAAAGTAATTGATAAATTAGAGCAAGAAAATGACTTAAAGAGAATGCTAGAAATAGTTTTTACTCTGGTAGAAGAAGTTAATAAAAAAATATATGTGTTGATAGATGAATATGACCATTTCGCCAATGATATTTTGGCAATTGGTGATGGGGATTTTTATAAAGATACAATTAGGGCCAGAGGATTTGTCAGAGATTTTTATGAAACCTTGAAAATAGGAGCAAAAAGTGTAATAGACAGAATTTTTATGACAGGTATATCGCCGATTATGTTAGATGATATGACTTCAGGATTTAATATAACAGATAATTTGACTATGAATCCTTTGTTGAATGAAATGTTGGGTTTTACAGAGAAAGAATTAATAGAATTAATTGATAAAGTAGAAATAGATACTAAAAAAGGAAAACTGTTATCAGAGTTAAGAATAAATTATAATGGGTATCTTTTCAGTACCAGAGGTAAAGAGAGAGTTTATAATCCTGATATGATTCTTAGCTTCTTTAATAATTGGCAGCAGATTGGAGAATACCCAGAAAAATTGATAGATGATAACGTAAAAACTGATTATGGTCGTTTACAAAGACTTATAACAAATAGGGATAACAAGAGTATTTTAGAAGAAATAATATTAGAAGAAGAAATAGTTTCAGATATTGTAAGTAGATTTTCTTTTGATCGAATGTATGATCAGGATTATTTTATTTCTCTGCTTTTTTATATGGGTTTATTAACAATTGATAAAAAGTATAGAAACGAACTGATATTAAAGATACCTAATTACGTTATTAAAACAATTTACTGGGAATATATTCAAAAGAGACTGAGTGAAGAGTATAAAATCAATTTTAGTTTAAAACAGCTGAAAAAAAGTGTTGGAAAATTGGCTTATGACGGGGAGATAGAACCATTTATCCAATATGTCAGTGAAAATGTTTTAAAACAATTATCAAATCGGGATTTACAGAGATTTGATGAAAAATATATTAAGATTATTTTCTTTAGCAATCTTGTCAATGGTGAGGTTTATAAGATTTATAGCGAAAGAGAGGTTGAAGATGGTTATATTGACCTCTTTTTAGAAAAAGATAGTCGCTATCCAGATATTGAGTATGAATGGTTGTGGGAATTAAAGTATTTGAAAAAAGAGGCTAAATCCAGATTAGAGCAGGTAAAAAAAGAAGGTTTAGCACAATTAGAAGAATATGCAGCCAGTAAAAAGTTTGCGGATAAAAAGAATTTGAAGAAAGCTTTGATAATTTTTATTGGTAAAGATGAATATGAGATAGTTGAGGTTTAATTCAATAACAAGACTAGTTATATATCCATCTAGTACTGCTGCAATCGCCATAATGCTTCCCTGGAAGACATCGGTATAGACTCCAGCAATCATACCACCCATAACTGAGTAGACCAGTACAATTGCCATCCCAATTATCACGGCTGTATGAAAGCCAATATTAAAAATTGGACCTAATATAAAGGCGAAAGCACTAATTTGGGTTGCCAAATAAAGAATTAAACCAATAATCTTATTCTTTTTCCCAAAATCCACCAAGCCATAGCAAAGGAAATGGAAGTCGGGAATGTCAACCAAATTTCAACAGTTCTATATTCCATATTATATTATGATTCGCTCACAAAAAGCCAACATATATTACCAAAATTTTAGTGTACAATATCTAAAGTTTTAGATAATAACTTACTACAAAACCCTATAAACATTGTTATCGCAATATTTTTTGACGATAGATTTCAGTATGCCTTACGACTCACCAGTAAAGAAAGGCCACCTCTTTCAATCAACACTTTGCTTATTTAGAAGAAAAAAAAATAAATTAATGTAGAAAGTGGTAATATAGAGATGATAACAAAAACCCACACCATATTTAAAATAAATATTATTAATTAATGTTATAATAAAAATACGGGTAGCTTTAGCAAACGGATTTTACACCCTTAACATCCAACCCCTATATTGCTACCCGTATTTTTCTCGAACTCCTTTGATTAATCTCTTAGGAGTTTTTTATTATTTAAGACATTTATTATATTGTAAGTTGACTATTTCTCAATTTTAGTGTACAATGTTGTTAGTAATTATTATAAGGAGGTTATAAAATGTCTAAATCGTACTTTGAATTTAAAGTGTTAGCTCAAAAGATTAAAGATTTTAAGAAGGAAAATAAGCTTACATATGAGCAAATCAGTAACGCCCTTGGTGTAAATAGGAGCCACGTACATAGAGTTATGAACATGGAGACTTATCCGTCTTTATCCTTCATCATACGTCTTGCAGAATTCATGAATCTGCCTCTATATATTCTTTTTGTTCCACCTGTAGAAATGATAAGACAGGAATTCGCAGAGCAAGTGAATAAGCGTATAAAGGAATTGGACTGGAATCACGATGAATTAGAAGAAAATACTGGTATTCTACAGTTGAGATTAATGGATATTGTCAAGGGGAACTCATCACCTACAAACGAAGAATTAAAAACCCTTGCTGCAGTATTAGAACTAAAAGAAGGAACCAACTATCTAGAAGTGAAACTGAACCTAATGAAAAGCCTTCTAACTGATCTTGATTTAAAAGATAACCAAATAGAAAATATTTTGCAATATATAAAAGACAATCTAAAATAACTTTTAACGACATTTCAGAAGGGGGAATCCATTTCTTGAAGGAGTAAAATTTTCTTAATAAGGAGAATGCCTTGCAATTATGCTGAATGTATTAGGTTGTAATCCTTTGGGTGGTGGTTCAAAGTTTTTTTAGGGGAATAACAAAGGTTGTTGGCAATGCATTGATACCAACAACCTTTTGGATTAAGTTTATTATTTAAAAACTTTATTAGGTGTCGTACACTAAAAATCTGGTTATATATGTTAGCTTTTTATATCGTATATAAGTTTTTTGAATTCAATTCCGTAATAACCTAGTAATTCCTTAATAGGTTCAAAACTAAATAAGCTTAATATCTGTTGATCATCGTTTATGTTTAAATATAAATCCAATCTTTGTACCAACAGTTTTAAGTAATTCAAAGTCTATTGCAACTTCCTTATGATCTTTAACATAATTAGAAATAATTGATGTTCCGTCAGGTTCAGCATATTCTGTAATGATTGCTATACCTTCTGATTTTAATACTCTCATTATTTCTTCCAAAAATAGAATAAAATATAGGGTAAAAAAATAACCCTTTCAAGAAAAAATATTCTCAAAAGGGTTTTAATATTATGTAAATTTTTTTTAAGACCCAGTTTGATTTATTTCAATTGGAGGAACTATAACACATGTTGTTTTTTCAACTGGAACTGGGTGAGGATCTGCAAATACGCTAATAGAAAAAGTCAAAAGTAAAAAAATACTTAATAAAAAAATAGTAATTTTTTTCAAAATATTTACCCTCCTTTTATGAATGATTTTTTCCAAAATGTGATGAAAATCTTGTGGAAAGAAGTGAAATATACTCATTATTGATTTTTTGATCCAACTGTAGTGTGCGCTTCATTATTTTACATGCATCTGAAAAAGAATTTGTTTCGATAAAATTATCGAAAGCAACTAGATAAAAATCTTTAGCCTTAATAAAATCTTCTACTATTTCTTCAGTTATTCGGGCATGAATAAAAATACTTTGAGCTACTTCATAGTAATTTTTCTCTTTTTCAGCTATTTCTTCAGCTTTTTTTAAGTACTTTTTAGCTAAAGTACTATCTCGTAAAGAAACATAAGTAGCAGCAATATTATTTAGAATAGCAGGATTATCGCTTAATAAAGAACTTGCTTTTAAGAAAATATTTAATGCCTTTTCATAGTTTCTTTTATGCCAATAAATATTTCCCAGATTAATAAGAACTTTTGTATATAAATTTGTATTATAACTTTCGGTAAGTGTTAAAGCTTTTTGACAGTAATTTTCTGCTTGGATTAAATACTCAAGCGAAGTATCATTTTGATGTAATAAAATGTACACCCAGGCTAAATTACCTAACCCCTTAATTTGAGTTTTGATACAATCTTCTTCAATAAATGATTCAAAAATTTGTATTGCTGCTGAAAAATTTCCTAAGTGAACAAGACTAGCTCCTTTTTTATGGTTTAAATCTAGTTTAGTCTTCTTGTCTTTAATAAGTCCTATAGCTTCATCAATTGCTTCAAGAAGTTCTGAATACTTATGTACATTATATAGGTCTTCAATGGTATTTAAGAGTATTGTTTGGAGTAATTGTGTGCCTGGAATAAGGTACTCGTAGCTAGCCGGGGAAGGTTCGGCAGCAATAAAAGGTAGGAGTTGCTTAGCGCGGATGGCAACGTGGAGAGAAATCAAAATGTTGGAGCCCATCGACAAAGTCCAGTTTAGCTGGGCGA
>DAOVRZ010000171.1:0-6449 GCA_030627905.1 Halanaerobiales bacterium | reverse complement strand
GTTTCCGATGCCCAATAATTCATTTATCTTTTGAGTTAAGACCACCACTTCTATAAGTGGTGGGAATTGTTTTTAATCTTCAGTGGGGGTAGAATCCCCTACTGAAGCCCCGATGTTCAGCTTTAGCTGGACGAGTTCACTGTGCAATTCTGATCATCTTGCCATCAGGTATAAGAATCTCACTGCCAGGTTGAATAGTTAGAACAACTCCCACCGGAACAGTTATATCACCTCTCAAAATCATCTTACCCTCCCATACTTCATCCAATCTCAATTCTCCATCATAAGTATTGGTCACCACTACTTTTAATGATCTCGAAGCATTTCCTCCATCTGCATCTGTAGCAGTAAGCTTAATCCAGTATTCACCTGTTTCATTAAAAGCGTGAGAAACTTCTAATAAAGAAGTATTTTTCATAAAGAGGAATAACTCATAATTTCTTTATCTTCACTCTTCCAGCTTAATAAAAGATCACTTGATTAATAATCACCTATAGATAAAATCTAAGATCGCATCGGTGGGGTTGCATCAATTGTAATATGAGTCATCTCAATATCTGATACCTTATTCGAAGCATCATAAGCTCTCACAAAGAAATAATAAGTCTCTCCATTTTTAAAGAGATCAAGATTTACTTCATCTGCGGTAACGAGAACTTGTTTTTGAGTAGTACTTTGCCAGTTACTCGAAGGCTGATACGCCACAGTCAATAATGAGTACTCATATCTAACAATTGGAACATAAGATGGCTCACTTTGCCATTCAAAGAATACTTCCTCATTATCTGTGGAATATTCGTCCACTGTTTCTAAGTTAGTAATCTTTGGTTTCTGTAAATCAATCAAAACTCCATCACTTCTAGAAATCGCCGAACGCAATCCCGAATTATCTGTCGCTAAAGCTAAATATCATCAAAACTCTCATTTAGCTCCTCAATACGTCTTTCTAATATATTCAAAAATGTTTGAATTACAGCATTGGGAGTTGAAATTGTTTTGAAATAATTGTTTTTTTATTGAATATAATTAGGTTTTTCTTTAATTACTCGTAATAATAAACCAAACCCTTTACGTTGAACATTTAATAATGGCATTAGATATTCTTTAATTTTTTCATGTTTCCTTGAAGAGTATTGTTGACCCTTTAATTCAACTAAGGAATTATACTCAGTATTAAATGCAAAGCTGACTTTTGAAGGAACGTTTTTTAAGTATATACATACCTTCTAACAAGCAGCAAAACTTTCATATACCCATAAAATATAAAGGCAATACCGAAACCAAAGCAAATAACACACTCGTCATTGTCCCCACAATAAAGTATTCCACAAACTCCTGATTATCAAACTTTTTAAAACGAGCTAGAGATTTAGTTCCTAAAAGAAATCCAATAACACTAATATTAAGACCACCTGATAATAAGAGAATTGTTAAAATCAAAAGACGTTCTAGAATCCCAATCAATGTTCCTGCATGATATGCACCACCATCTTCTAAATGCTCCTCTATTTTACCTCCGCCTCTCACTTCACAGGTTTTATGAGTCAAATCATTTAAGACAGTGCGGATTAAACGAGGAGCTAACCAAATGTTAGCAATCACAATCAAAAGTATTAACTCCCATCTCATATGATTATGCCAAAATCCTTGCCAGGTTGCAGTTACTGGATAAAAACTTACTGCCGCAAATAAAAAAGCAATCGATATTATGAAAATTTGAAAACTCTGTTTGATCATAAAAATTTTAAACTCTTTACCCTTTTTACTTCGAATAAATTTATCCATTATGATTGAAATCACTAGATATGTAATACCAGAAATAGGAATAGCAATATATTCACTTGGCCATATCCCAACTACCATAAATTCAGCCAACATAACTACCATAAAAACAAATGTCCTTAAAATTAAATTTAACTTTTCTCTAAAAATATACTCCACTACAGAATAAGCAACAAACAACCCCATCACTTCAGCTAAAAGCATTTTCTACTCTCCTCCATTCTTTTGAACTTTCTCAACCCAATCCAAAAACTGAATAAATCCTTTTTCACCTGTTCGAACCTCTTCTACATTACCAGCTTGAATCTTTTGAGTTATAGCTGATTTTGATTGATTCAGATAATCTGCAATTTCACTATATGTATCCAACTCCATTAGAAACCAATAAACCTCTCTCTGTTTTTCTGTCATCTTATATTTTAAAAGTTCAATCATCTGCAGATAACCATTCACTAAGTTAGTTAATTGTGAATCAGAAAAGGAATAATAAATCAAAGGTATGAACCGATTCTTTCGATGCTGATGTGCATATCTTTCTTTAAGACTCTCTACGCCTTCACGGGCTAAATGAAAAGCTGGCCCATCCATCGCACCACTGCGCTCACTCATCTTTGTGAGAATCTCTCCATAGCCAACCCCAGTATAAAAGTGATATCCAAACAAACGCTGAAAATCCTGAATTAAAGGATAACTGTTCTGCAAATTCTTCAATACTCCCTGGACTTCATCGCCTAAAGTAAAATCAAATGGAACTTCAAGAGATTGACCATATTTCGAATTAATAATCTTTAAAGCTTCTTTAAGCTCTTCTTGAACTTCCTTTCGATCATTTAGCTGACGAGATTTGATCAGATCTAGAGTAATTACACAATATCTCATAGTTTCACATCCTATGTAAATCAATTTTCAAAAAACGAATCCCTCTTTGAAAGAGGGAAAATTATCAAAGTCTAACTGTTTTACATTTTTAATCTTCATCTTGACTGTCTCCCAATAAGATATTTTCTAATTTTGATTTATTTTCTTCTAAAATTGAGTTCACAATTGGATGAACCTCATACCATCTTTTTTGATCAGCATATTCTAAAACTATAAGTTTATCTAAAAAATGTGCATTACTAGGGTCAATTCTTTTATCGCGATTAATCATCTTCAACTCTTTAATATCATCACTATAAATTCTTCGTTGATATTCATTATAATAGTCATTAAATGATTCTCTTACATCTTGACTATTTACATAATCTCGACCGTTAGTAAAAGCTGATACTAAAATTCCCCTTACTAAATTAATAAGAACCCTTGTAACTCCACCAGAATACTTAACGATTTGATCTAGAAAATGTTCCTCAATTTCAAACTCTCCTAATCTTCTTTTAATAATTTCTTTTAAAAATAAGATATTTTCAATATTTCTTTCTCCATTTCTATCTACAATATGAACTGCTGGGATAATATAATGTTTACTTATATTTTTTTCTCGTATATCCAATAAACTATCATCAAAAAAAGTTTGAAGTTTAACCGACATAATAAAATTAGCTTCTATAGTACGTGAAATTGGGACAAACTCTAATATAAAATCTGTAAAACACTTAAATGGTATTTTTTCAAAATCATCTAATATAAAGGTAATGTTTTTGTATTTGCTTTTAATTTTAGCTATATCATTATTAAATAATTTTATAAAAGTCTCTATATCTTCAACATCATCTTGAACATATCTTTTCCTAGACGTTTCTTCAGAAATAAACATTTGAATATAATTAACTAAATAAATTAATAAATCATTAACATTAAGTTGATCTAAATCTAATTCAATAGATATGTTTTCTGGAAAAACCACTAAAACTTCTTGATCTATTAAAAAATTTCTTAATCTATATAATTCTGTTGTTTTACCAATACCAATAGCTCCTGAAACAAAAATAAAAGATTTATCATCAAATACTTCAATATATCGTGATATTGCTAAAGCTTTGTTGGAGTTTCCATGCTAACGTAATAACTCTCTATTTCATAATCTTTAATAAGGGGTTTTGTTGGATTTAGATTTGAGATAACTTGCTTTATTTTTTCTTGCATCATAATCCCTCCAAGTAATTGTTAATGTACATTTTCCTCTTTTTTTAAACTTAATATTATATATATTCATCATTGAAAGTTAGTTTCCTTTAGACTCGCCACTTCTAAAATAATAAAATTAGTTTCAAAATCTAAAGTGAACTCGTCCAGCTAAAGCTGAACATTGGGGCTTCAGTAGGGGATTCTACCCCCACTGAAGATTAAAAACAATTCCCCCCACTTATAGAAGTGGGGGTCTTAACTCAAAAGATAAAAATCCTGTTTCTTCTAATATTGGTTCAAATTACTAATATCAGATATTTAATCTTATAACTATAAATGAGCAAAACTCATTACATTATTTTACAGTTCAAGAATACACTTCACCCTATGATATCTTTAATAATTTTAAAATAGAGTCTATTTGATATTTATCAAGACCCAGATTACCCTTTTCTTGAAATATTTCGATAGGCCAACGTTTACTGTAATATTCAAGAATTATCTCCGTATCTAACAAAACATCCGTACATAAAAATGACATCAATCATAGTAATGTGTTGAGAGAAATCTTTTACACTAATGCGAATACCTTTAGGATATATTATGATTAGTCCACCAATGCAAAGATAACCTTTTGTAGCATAAGCATCAACTTATGGTAGCATAAAACTTTTTTCATAAAATCCAAATTATAAACCATTGTTCGTGTTTTTCGATGGTCTAGTATGTTATGTCCTTTTTTAGGTCTGAAAAAAACTAACTTTTTTTCTGCAAAACCTCCGCTAAATAGAGCGGAGGTTAATTTTTGAATCGTCCCCGAAGGGTGGCTTACTCTACTAAAAAGTATCTTCTGGCATTACACAAATAGGTAAAGTTTGATTTACTTTTGTACCATCACCCAATTGTCCGAAGCTATTAAAACCCCAAGCCCACATACTACCATCTTCTTTAACAGCAATAGTATGTGCATCTCCACCTGTAACATCAACCCAATCATTATCAATTCCTACTCGAACAGGTGAATAACTATCGATTGTAGAACCATTGCCTAACTGTCCATAAAAATTCCAACCCCATGTCCATAAGCTACCATCATTTTTTATTGCTGCAGTATGATTAAAGATCGCTGAAACGCTCTTCCAATCTGCATCTGTTCCAATTTGTACTGGCGTTGCTCTGCGAGTAGTAGTTCCATCACCTAATTCACCTCTATACTGATGACCCCATCCCCAAAGGGTTCCATCCGATTTTAATGCTAATGTATGTGATCCGATAGTAGATATTGAACTCCAATCATTGTCAGTACCTATTCTGATTGGGGTATTTTTGTTAACTAAAGTACCATCACCTAATTGATTAACATTATTTTTACCCCAAGCCCATAAGCTACCATCATTTTTTAAGGCAACTGTATGATATGCACCAATGGTTACATCTCTCCAATCAGTGTCAGTGCCAATTTGAATGGGAGAAAGTTTGTCAATATTAGTTCCATCACCTAATTCTCCATAATAATTATAACCCCATCCCCAAAGTGTACCCTCATTTTTGACTGCCATAGTATGTCTATAGCCTGCTACTACCTGTTTCCAGTCAGCATCGCTAGCTATTTGAGTTGGAGAATATTGATCTATAGTGGTACCATTACCTAATTGTCCATACTTATTGCAGCCCCATGCCCAAAGGCTACCATCTTCTTTGAGAGCGACTGTGTAATCTAGATATGATAAGACTTCTTTCCAATCGGTAGATATACCTATCTGAAGAGGAGTTGATCTGCTTGTTGTAGAGCCATCACCTAATTTACCGTAGGAGTTGGAGCCCCAGCTCCATAGTGTACCATTTTTCTTTCTGATAATAGTACAATTATAACCAGCAGATATTTGTCTAAAAGGGTATAGAAGATTTAAATTTAATACTTGTACCGGTTGTGTTTTATTAGCAAATATTTGATCACCGAGTTGCCAATAGTCATTATTTCCCCAAGCTTGTACAGTTTTGTCTGATTTTAAGGCTATCGTATGAAAAGATCCTGCAGCAATAGCTGTGATATCACTTAGATTTGATACCTGAACTGGTGTTGTTTTCTGAGAAGTAGTTCCATCTCCTAGTTGACCATGTCCATTATTTCCCCAAGTCCAGACTGTTCCATCTGATTTTAAGGCTATCGTATGAAAAATTCCTGCAGCAATAGCTGTGATATCACTTAGATTTGATACCTGAACTGGTGTTGTTTTCTGAGAGGTAGTTCCATCCCCTAATTGACCACAACAATTATATCCCCAAGTCCAGACTGTTCCATCTGATTTTAATGCTATCGTAT
This sequence comes from Halanaerobiales bacterium, assembly GCA_030627905.1. Taxonomy (GTDB): domain Bacteria; phylum Bacillota; class Halanaerobiia; order DY22613; family DY22613; genus JAGMES01. The sequence goes on along the minus strand of DAOVRZ010000171.1, from coordinate 277 downwards.
GATAATCTCCTGCAGCAATAGCTGTGATATCACTTAGATTTGATACCTGAACTGGTGTTGTTTTCTGAGAGGTAGTTCCATCCCCTAATTGACCAATTTCATTATTTCCCCAAGTCCAGACTGTTCCATCTGATTTTAAGGCTATCGTATGATATCTACCTGCAGCAATAGCTGTGATATCACTTAGATTTGATACCTGAACTGGTGTTGTTTTATTAGAAGTAGTTCCATCCCCTAATTGACCAAAATAATTATATCCCCAAGTCCAGACTGTTCC
>DAOVRZ010000157.1:0-8175 GCA_030627905.1 Halanaerobiales bacterium | reverse complement strand
GAGTCTGGATTATCTTCATCCAATATAGCTGATTTTTGACCATCATTATCTTCGACTACAACTTCAAACTTATATTTTCCAATATCCTTGAAGATATTTCTTTTATCCCGATTTTTAAACGTTTCATGATATCAGCTATTTGAATTAATAAATAATGATTTTTCATAACATTATAGTCTAAACAACATATATGTTGAATATTAAAGTCGAAGTAATAACGTAGTTATTATTTCTTAAGTTTAACGACTTCAGAAGGAGATTGCACCTTCAAGAAGTGGACTCCCACTGAAGTTTTGAAATTATTCTAATACTTCCACCCCCTTCCTATAGAGGAGGGGGTCTTCGCTCTGAAATGTCGTTAAATCTGAATAAGTATTTCCACTTATATTATATCATATTTATGCATTTTTAGAAATTATTATATCGAAAAAATTTTACTCGTTAGAGCTGCGTAGCGGAGTGCATTTTAGGCTTGACAACAACGATACGTGGTATACTAAAAAAGTTTTTTTTCTTTTTCTATGCCTTACTTTATGATTTAACGTTCCTGAAAATGTTAATAAATCCTATAGACCGTACCACACAATATAGCAAAAGTTTCGTGCAATTGGCTGGATAAAAAGCCACATTTAAGAATTCTACATTTATCTTTTGAGTTAAGACCCCCACTTCTATAAGTAGTGGGAATTGTTTTTAATCTTCAGTGGGGGTAGAATCCCCTACTGAAGCCCCGATGTTCAGCTTTAGCTGGACGAGTTCACTACTTTTCGTCCTCTTTTTTAAAGTTGCCAAAAATATGATTGAAAGAAACTTACCTTTAGATGCTATTGAAAATATTACAAAACTTTCTCTTAAAAAATTCAAAAACTCGCTAATGAATAAAAAGTAACAAACATTAATTTAAATAGATGACCCACTTGGTTAATATAGCTAATGAGGTTTGTGTTTTGGATTTTTTCAAAGCAAATTCAATTTCATCACCACAATAAATAAGCAGACAACTTAAAGTATTTTTAATATACCAAATCTTCACCGAAGAATCTCAATTCAATTTACTTAATCACACTCTCATTAAATATAGCTATAAATCTTTCTGAAAGCTGAACCACATCTGGAGATTTTAATATCGAATGATGATCACCAGGGATATTGTACACTTTAATTGGGTTTAAGCAAAGTGACTCCCATTCAGCAAGATTTATTGGTGTTTTATCTGCCTTAAAGAAATTAATCAGTGCCTGGATTTTATCTGATGGACTATATATGGCTTGTGCATTATCCAAAGTCCGAATAACATTGTTATAGTAGATCAATTCTCCAATCGACAATTGATCATAATTTGGTATCACCTTAGCCAGATTATTTGGAATTAATCTTCTAATAACATCAATATCCAAATCCATCTTTTCTATATACTCTACAACTAATGCCCAAACTTCATTTATCGAAGAGACATCTTTCAACTTTTCTCCAATCTCTCCATCACCAACAAGCTTCTCCACCAACTTAATCTCAGACTCTAAAGTAAACTTACCTACTTTCTGACCTTTCCTTGGCGGCACCGAATCGATAATTCCACAGAACTGAACTTTTTCATCCATCTGCTCTAACTGACGAACCATTTCAAATACAATTGTTCCTCCTAAACTCCACCCAGCAATATAATATGGCCCAACCTCTTGAATCATCCTGATCTTCCCAATATATCTATCCGCCATCTCCTCAACCGTTACATTCTTCGGCGCATACCCATTAAGCCTATCAGCCCTAATGCCCCAGCAATTAAACTCAGGATTCAACCTTTCAGCTAAATCTACATATCCTTCTACTTCTCCATCTCCACCATGTACAAAGAATAGATTCAAATTTTCTGTTCCTCGTCTTAACAGAACAAGATTATCATCTTTTGGATAACTTATTCCACCCTCAACATTCTGAATATACCCTGCCAATTCCCTAACCGTCGGAGTCCTAAAAATCTCTCTCAATGGAAGATTTATCGTAAACTCTTTATAGACCTTCGTTATCATTGAGGTAGCCTTTAAGGAGTGTCCACCAATCTCAAAGAAATTATCTGTAACCCCTACTTTCTGAATTCTCAGGATTTCCGCCCATATACTAACAAACTTTTCTTCAATCTCATTCGACGGAGCTACATATTCTGCTCTAACTATTTCTCCATCAGGTTTTAGCAATGCCTTTCGATCTATCTTCTCATTCGAAGTTAGTGGTAATTTCTCTAACTGTACAAAATAAGATGGTATCATATAGTTAGGTAATTCTTCTGCTAAAAAGCTACGAATATCTGACACTACTACATCAGAATCAGCTACTACATAAGCACAGAGATATCTATTACCTTCATTATCCTCATGATCTATAACCACAGTATCGTTGATACCATCGTAAGAAAATAAGTGATGTTCTATCTCTGCTAACTCGATTCTAAAACCTCTGATCTTCACCTGAGAATCTATCCTGCCTACAAACTCAACAGTTCCATCAGGCAACCATCTACCTAAATCTCCTGCTTTATAGATTCTTTCCTCATGACCATTTAAAGAAATTGAAATAAATCTTTCCTTTGTCAGCTCTTCTTTATTCAAATATCCTCTTGCCAAACAGTCTCCAGCAATACATATCTCGCCTACAACACCGATCGGCACCAGATGATTCTGTTTATCAAGGATGTAGCATTTTGTGTTAGATACCGGTCTACCCAAAACAACTTTATCAGCAGAACATTTGGAAACCAAAGCTTCAACTGTTGTCTCTGTTAAACCATAATGGTTATAGACATTATATCCTAGATTGATGAGTTGATCTTTCAAATAATCATCCAGTTTTTCTCCACCACTGATCACTACTCTAATTCTTTCTATTCTTTCTTCATCTATGAGCAATTCCTTCATAGCTGATGGAACCATATCAATTATACTTATCTGGTGTTCTTCGATATATTTTCTGAATAATTCTTTGTTCAACTTCACTTCATTTATGATTAGATGAAGTGTTGAACCATGACAGAGTGTACCAAATATCTGTTCAACAGCAGGGTCAAATGTATAAGTAGTCATCTGTAAGACATTTTGATGTTCATTTACTAGATAGTTGACATTATACCAATTTACCAAATTAACCACACTCTGATGTTCTACCATAACCCCTTTAGGTCTTCCCGTAGTTCCTGAGGTATAAATGATGTAAGCCAGATCATTTGAGTGATTTACATTCTCCGTACTTACCGTTCCACAGTTATCCAGATTGTTTAGATATAAATTACTATCATCAAGATTGACCAATTCACCAGCAAACTGAATCTCACTTAAGAAAGTTGATTGAGTTAAAATCATCTTAGGTTTACTATCGGCAAGAATATATCCGATTCTCTCTGCAGGATACCCAGGATCAATTGGCAGATAAGCTCCTCCTGCTTTTAAGATTGCAAAGATTCCTATCACCATTTCAAAGGAAGGTTCTAGAATCATTCCAACTATCTGATCTCTGCCCACACCTTTCTTGCGCAAAAGTTTAGCCAGACGGTTAGATTTTTCGCTCAATTCCTGATAAGTCATCTTTTTATCTTCAAAAACAAGTGCAATCTGATCTGGAGTTCTCTGGGCCTGTTCTTCAAATAACTGATTTAATGTTTTATCAACTGGATATTCAACTTGAGTATCGTTAAACTCCGTTAAAATTTTTAATCTTTCTTCATGAGTAAGCATTTCGATTTCTGCAATTGGTCTCTTTGGATTTTCAACGATTGCTGTAACTATGTTTACAAAATGTTTTACTAATCTTTCCATAGTAGATTTTTTGAAAAGTTTAGTACTATACTCAAAGCTACCTTGAATCTGATCTTTTCTTTCTACCATTGTTAAGGAAAGATCAAATTTTGCAACTTTATTTGAGAAGTTAGCGATCAATTTAGATTCACGATTATCGTCACTTTGGCCCGCGAAATTCTGTAAAGTAAACATAGTATCAAAGAGTGGATTTCGGCTGAGATCTCTCTGCAGATCCAATTTTTCTACCAGCATTTCAAACTGGAAATCCTGATTTTCAAAAGCTTTTAAAGTATTTTCTTTTACTTCAGTAAAGAATTCAACAAAGCTATTATCCATATAAGGATAGTTTCGCATAGCCAGAGTATTAACAAACATACCGATCAAATTATCTAAATCTGGATGTGGTCTTCCTGCTATAGGTGTACCTATTATGATATCATCTTGACCTGTATATTTAGATAGTAAAATATTATATGCTGCTAGCAGAATCATAAATAGTGTTCCATTATGTTCAGTTGCCAATTCTCTCAAACCTTGAATTAACTCTTCTGGTAATGTAAAACTAACTTTATCACCTTCAAAGCTCATCACTGCAGGTCTTTTCGGCACGTCGATTGGCATATTCAAAACAGGTATCGTACCTTGTTTAAAAGTTTCTAACCAGTATACTTCCTGTTTTTTCATCTCTTCTGATTCAAAGAACTTATTCTGCCATGCTGCAAAATCTTTATACTGAACTATCAATTCTGGCAATTCTCTTCCAAAATGAAGATTGATAAACTCTTTGATCAATATATCCATTGATACACCATCTGAGATAATATGATGCATATCAAAGAGAAGTAAATGTTTCTCTCCTACCTTTACAAAGCCTACCCGTAATAGTGGTGCTTTACTCAGATCAAATGGTTTTACAAATTCATTTACAGCCTCTTGTACTTTATTTTCGTCTGCTTTTAGATACTCTAGTTTAAATTCTAGATCATGATAAATCCTCTGGACTACTTTTCCATCAATCATTTCAAAAGATGTTCTAAATGGTTCATGTCGCTTCACCAATGCTTTAAAGAGTTCTTCTAATCTTTCAAAATCAACATCACTTTCAATAAACATCGCACCAGGCATATTATAGTTTGTGCTATTAACTTCAAATTGGTTTACTATAAACATTCTCTTCTGAGCGGAAGACACTGGATAATACCCATTAGCATTTTCTTGTAACTTTTCTATTGCATAATAAGCTTTTTTCTCTGATAGACATATATATTCTGCCAACTCTTTTATTGTAGGTGTTTTAAAGATCTCTCGTAGTGGAAGTTCTACATTCATCTCTTTAGATATTTTAGATATTACCTGCATAGCTTTTAAGGAATGTCCACCCAACTCAAAAAAGCTATCATGGATACCAATTCTATCAATTCCTAAAATTTCTGACCAGATATCTACTAATTTCTTTTCTATTTCATTGGTCGGAGCTACATATCCTTCTCCAGTATTAACTTCTATAGCTTGTTCAAGTAATGCTTTTCGATTAATTTTTCCATTGGATGTCAAAGGTATCTTATCAAGTCTGACAAAATATGATGGAATCATATATTCAGGTAATTCTTTTGAGAGATAAGCCTGCAATTCTGATACTGATAGTTCTACATCAGAAACTATATATGCGCATAGATATTGATAATTATTATGATCCATTCTCTCAATAACTACTGTTTCTTTGACCTGATCATGTTTCAATAATTGGTTTTCAATTTCGCCCAATTCGATTCTAAAGCCTCTGATTTTCACCTGATGATCTATTCTTCCCAAAAATTCTATATTCCCATCAGGAAGCCATCTTGCTAAATCCCCTGTTCGGTAAATTCGCTCACCATTTTGCATAAACGGATTTAATATAAATTTTTCTGCTGTTAACTCAGGTCTATTTAAATATCCACGCGCTAAATTATCTCCAGAAATACATAGTTCTCCTGGGACACCCATTAGTTGTAAAGCATTATTTTTGTCAAGGATATATACCTGTGTATTAGAGATAGGTTTACCAATCGGTATATTGTCAAGGTTTTCTGTTACTTCATAACATGTTGAAGCAACTGTACCTTCACTTGGGCCATAATTATTGATACATCTATATCTCTGAGGATTATAAGATTTTAGTTTATCTCCTCCAGTGTTAAGAATTCTTAATGATTGATTGTTTAATAACATAAATTGCTCACAAATCTGAGTAGGTAAAAAGCTTATTGTAATGTTATTTGCTTCATAGTAATCGTTTAATTTTTGCATATCCAATCTAATCTCATCATAAATGATATGAATTGTTGCACCCTTCAAAATGTATGGGAATATCTCACATACAGAAGCATCAAAACTAAATCCAGCATATTTTGTACTCTGATCTAATGATGTTACTGAATAATAGTCAATATGCCACCATGTCAGATTGAGCAATGATTTGTGTTCCACCATTACTCCTTTTGGTTTACCAGTAGAGCCTGATGTATAAATGACATATGCTAGATCAGTAGACTTATTTACATTTTCCAAATTAGTATTATCTGCTGTAAATATTTCGTCATTTGAAAGGTTCACAATTTTAGTATCACAGTTAACTAATTCATATAGATGAGACTGAGTTAATACTATTTTTGCTTTACTATCCTCAATCATATAATTTATTCTATCAACTGGATATTCAGGATCAATTGGCAAGAAAGCTCCTCCAGCTTTTAAAACTGCCAAACTCCCTACGAACATATCAAAAGATCGATCTACCATGATTCCAATAATATCATCAGACTGAACTCCATTCTCTCTTAACAATCTCGCTAACTGATTTGATTTTTCATTTAGTTTTCTATAAGTTAAATGTTTGTCATTAAGAACTAATGCAATATTTTCAGGAGTTCTTTCTACTTGTTGTTCAAAGAGTTGATGGATAGTAGCATTTTCAGGATAATCTGCTTTAGTATTGTTAAAGTCATATAAAATCTGTTCTTTTTCTTTTCTTGAAATTATTTCAATCTCTGCAATCTTAATTTCTGGATTATTCACTATTTGATGAATAATATTCGTAAAATGCCCTGCCAATCTTTCAATAGTTTCTCGCTCAAATAGTTTAGAACTATAATTAAGACTGAAACCTATTTTGTTGCCCACTATTACTCCACTGAATGTAAGATCGAATTTTGCTATCTTATTTTCTCTATTGTATGGTCTAAACTTTAAGTCCTGATCAACTTTTGTGGTGTTTTCCATATTACGTGTAGTAAACATTACATCAAATATTGGATTACGGCTCAAATCTCTCTGTAAGTCTAATTTTTCAACTAACATTTCGAATTGATAATCTTGATTTTCAAAAGCTCCTAAAGTATTCTCTTTCACTTCCTTTAAGAATTCTACATATCTTTTATTTGAATCGGAGTGATTTCTTAAAGCTAAAGTATTGACAAACATACCCATCAAATTCTCTAAATCAGCATGTGGTCTTCCTGCTATTGGGGTACCTATTATGATATCTTCTTGGCCTGTATATTTAGATAGTAAAATATTATAGGCTGATAGGAGAATCATAAACAAAGTTCCACCATGTTCTTTTGCCAATTCTTTTAATCCTTCGCTCAACTCATCTGCTAATGCAAAACCAACTGTATCTCCTTCAAAACTCATCACAGAAGGTCTTTTAGCAACATCAATTGGCATATTCAAAACAGGGATTTCGTCAGCATAAGTCACTAACCAATACTCTTCTTGTTTTTTCATCTCGTCGGATTTAAAGAATTTATCCTGCCATACTGCAAAATCTTTATACTGGATTCTTAATTCTGATAGATCTCTTCCCTCATAAAGATAGATAAACTCATTGGTCAAAATCTCCATTGATACACCATCTGAGATAATATGATGCAAATCAAAGAGAAGTAAATTTTTCTCTTCTGCTTCAATAAGACCTATTCTTAATAACGGTGCTTTACTCAAATCAAATGGTTTGACAAAACCTTCTACAATCTCTTCAACTTTATCGTCATCTACTTTATAACACTCTAGATTTAATTCTATAGACGAACGAATGCTCTGAACTACTTCTCCTTGAACCATTTCAAATGATGTTCTAAATGGTTCATGTCGCTTGATCAATGCTGTAAAGACTTCTCCTAATCTAGCAAGGTCAACATTACCTTCAATAATCATTGCACCTGGCATATTATAATTGGTGCTATTTACTTCAAACTGGTTTACTATAAACATTCTCTTCTGGGCTGAAGATACTGGATAATACCCATCAACAGTTCTTTTTAATTTTTTGATAGCATAGTAAGCTTTCTTCTCTGCTTTTAAAATATATTCTGCCAATTCTTTAATAGTAGGTGTTTTAAAGATT
>DAOVRZ010000141.1:0-11026 GCA_030627905.1 Halanaerobiales bacterium | reverse complement strand
TTCTACATCTTTCGTTTTTGTTCCTGTAAGCTTTCCATCTTTATCAATATAGTAATAATCCCCTGAAACTAATTTCTCAGTTTCATCATATTTTTCTGCTAAAATATAATAAAATTTTCTCTCTATTGAACTTTTCACCGATTACTTAAACACTGTCTTACTAACCAGAAGTGTCTCATTTCCAATTTTAGCGACAGTATAAATCTTCTGATTTTCTACCCAATAACGTTCGGAAGACCATGGTTTACCATCTTTATCTACTCCACTTACTGGTTTAGTAAAATAACTATATGTACTAATTTTTCCTGATGGATAAACTATTTTTGTGATACCAGCAAAATCTTCATAAAAATAGTTAGTAACTCGATTCATTGCATCAGTCACTGACTTTAATTTACCATCTTCAATACCATAACTAACTAAACGTTTACCATCTTGCTGACGAGTGATGTCTATACTGTTAGAAGAATAAATAATATCGTATATGCGACCAACTGTATCAACTATTTGACTTATTTTGTAATTTTCATAATAGAATTTAATTTTGTTGTTTGGATTTTTCCCCTGAATATATTGAATATCTCCCTGATCATTAAAGTAGCAGTATGTACCATCAGAAAGATAAAGTTCATAATGATCCGTTTTGTATTGTGGGAACCAAAGAATAGAACCTGTATATTTTTTGTATTTGACAAATTTGAAATGACTATTTTTACTATTACTATAAATTAACTTTTTATCTTTACCGACATTTTCTACTCTCACTTCAACCTCATCATCTTTCATATTAAATGCACTGCCATCAGGAAAATAAATTACATCACTATAGATATATGGAAAACCAAAGTTCCAGCGATCATATAGATTTGGATGTTTGGCTCTATCTCCCTTATCAGTTTTAGAATTATAATATCTGCTGATAACTAAATCCAAGCCATCTCTTCCTGGAATCACTAAATCAGTAGCCGCAATGGTTAATATTCCAGAAGTTGTAGATACATATTCATTTCCATTTTGTAGCAATGATGAGTAAGGGCTTAATCCTGTAGTGATCCATGGACTTTCATTTTGAAGGATAGGTTCAGAAGAAGATGAACCTTGACTTTCTATATCAATAATCTCAGAATCCGCATCTATAGTTTTTACAATAATTTTATCAATATTAAGAAAACCAGTAAAATCAGATAAAACAACATAGTAGTCATTTATCGATAAACTACAGGTAGTGGATAGCTTAATCCAATGCCAATCACTACTTTGTCCGTGAAAATTATCGCGAAAGATTTCCTGATCTGATCCATAAATTGTAAAGTCACCAGACCCTATTCCACTTAGATAAATCCAAAATTCATATCTTTTCTCATCAAACACATCTAACAAAAGAGAAATCAAGTCATTTTGAGACCCCTGCACTACACTAACATAGCTTAGTTCACTATTTTCTTGTGTAAATAAATTTTCTCCAATTAAATCTCCATGTTCTGCTTGAAGAATAACATATGGTTCGATAAGAGCTGCATTCGCTGTAATTGATATAAAGAGTACAAATAGTAGGATGACTATATAACCATATTTTTGGTATTTTATCATTTTGCTCACCTCAACTTATTTTTTGTTATTAACCCTTTTAATATACTCCATTTGTTAAAAATATCCTGCAAAAAAATAGTCAAAAAAAGATGAACATATTAACTTCACGTTCATCTTTTTTGACTCAACATATTAATAGTTTTAGCATTAAAAACAAACCCAACTCTACCATTCCCACAATTCTCTATTACTACTCGACACAGCAAATACACCTTTTTCAAGTAATCCCTCTACCTCAGCCCGTTCATTAATTAATCCTCCTGCAATAATCGGCGTTGATAGCTTACTATTAATATGATCAACAAAATACGGTGCTGCGATACCTGGTAATATTTCAACAGCATCAGGCTTGTTTTGCTCTAGTAAATGTTCTCCGATTTTTAAAACAGCAGAATCAAGCAAGAATAGACGCTGAATTGCCATTAAGCCTTCGTTCTTGGCTGCCATAATTAAATTACTTTTAGTAGTTACTATCCCATCACAGAAATCATTTTTAGACAGATATTACGTGTAGCCACAAGGTCTACCCCTGTTCCCATAATATTTTCTTTTATTACCTGCCCTATATGTACAGGTGCTTCAACTTCGATTTTAGCTATCTCTTTCATAGCAGGTAATAACAGTTCTTTAGGTATTGGTGCAGCTGTCTTAACAGGCACTAATGAAAGTTCTCCATTTTTTATCCTAACAGAAGTTGGTAAAATGCGGGTTGGATTTGTAAACTCTTTCTGAGCATATTCCTCACCCTTAGGGCAACTAAAACCAGAAACACTTTTGATCTCACCATTCTCACTTTCAATTACCATTCGACAACCCTTCGGACACCTAATACATACCATATTATTTCTAGCCATGAAGTGTTTCCTCCTCCTTTTCAATACAAATATTTAAACTACCTAATTTATCATCAATCAATGCTTCTGGTAAGTAAACTGTAACTATTTCTCCTGGTGTAACAATATTCTTTTTATAATTTGCCAAAACTTTTCCATTATCTTTTACTAATTTTACTCTAACATTCTCATCAGGGATTAGTTTTATCGGTTGAGTACGTTTCATACTTTCGCCGTTAAGATATTTAGTAACTGCTCTACCAGTGATCTCTCCTTCTTCGGTAACATAATCTACTAAATCATGAACTTGTAAGACATTACCACAAGCGAAGAATCCATCTATACCCAATTCTCTTGCTTCATTAACAATCGGACCTCTAGTAACCCTATCAAATTCTACTCCCAATTCCTGAGTTAACTCATTTTCAGGAATTAAGCCTACAGAGAATAAGACCGTATCACATTTTATCTCTTCTTCAGTTCCTGGAATCGGTTGTAAGTTTTCATCAACCTAAGCAATTGTTACTCCTTCCACCCGTTTCTTACCTTTAATGTTAGTGATGGTATGACTTAATTTTAAAGGAATATCAAAATCATCTAAGCATTGTACTATATTTCAACAAGTCCAGAAGAGAATGACATAATCTCTAAGACTGCTTTTACATTTGCTCCCTCCAGGGTCATTCTTCTAGCCATAATTAACCCAATATCACCAGAACCTTTTTTGGTCACCTTCAATGGTGATACCCCTAATTCTTCAGCAATTATTTCTACCACTTTAGTGCCACAAAAACCTCCCTGACAACGACCCATACCTGATCTTGTTCTACGTTTGATCGCATCAAGTGTTTTAGCTGGAACTGGTCGACGAATCGCCTCTAATATCTCACCTTTTGTTACCTTTTCACAACGACAGATTATCTCACCATATGCAGGATTGATTTTGACCAACTTTTCCCAGCTATCCATAGAATCTAAGTTATCTGCAAGATGGTGTAACTCAGGCAATGTCTCCTGGAAATTATCCTTCAAACTCATTTCCATTGAGATGTCACTGCTAACTTCTTTCACAAGGTCAACCACCATCTCAGCAATTGCTGGAGCAGCACTTAAACCCGGTGACTGAATACCAACTACATTAATTAAACCTTTAGTCTTCTTAGAAGTTTCAATAATAAAATCTTCGCCCGCTGTTGCTCTAAGGCCAGAAAATGAAGCAATTACATCCCGTCTATTAATGGAAGGAATTATTTTTCTTACTCCCTCATATATTTCATCCATCCCGGCTTTAGTAACCGATAAGTCTTCTTTATCAGTAATCTCATTGGAGTTAGGCCCAAACAATAAATTTCCATGAACTGTCGGAGTTACTAAAATACCTTTTGATTTTTTATTTGAAACTGGGAAGAGAACATGATTAACAACACTACCCCATTTTTTATCAAGCAGATGATATTCTCCTTTGCGTGGAATAACTTTAAAACTCTCTCCACTCATAGCACCAATCTTATCAGCATATACACCAGCCGCATTAATTATAATTTTTGCTTCTATAAATCCCTTAGTAGTCTCTACACCCAATATCTTTTCTTCATCCATCTTTATATCAACAACTTCGGTTTCTAGTAACACTTTTGCACCATTCACAACTGCATTATCTGCTAGAGCAATGGTAAATTCATAAGGTGAAATAATACCATCTGTAGGAGCATACAGTGCATACTTCGCTTCAGGATTAAGATTTGGCTCCATCTCAAACAATCTCTCACATTCAACAATTTCCATACCTTCAATACCCATTTTTTCTCCATTTTGCTTTTCTGCTTTTAATACTTCCAAATCTTCTTCTGTGAAACCAATAACCATCGAGCCTATTCTTTTAAATGGCACCTTTAAATCGTTACAAATTTTATCAAATTTCGGATTTGCCTTAACATTAAGTTCCCTTTTAAATGTTCCTGCCTCTGCATTATAACCTGCGTGGATAATCCCTGAATTTGCCTTACTGGTTCCCATTGCTACATCATCTTCTTTTTCAACAAGAACAACATCCAGATTAAATCAAGATAACTCTCTGACAATAGCCGTATCAGTTACACCTCCGCCAATAATAATTGAATTCTGTATTTTTTAGACTATTTAATGCAATTTAATATTGTTAAATTTATATTTTTATAGTTTTTCTCCTTACTTACTGCATAGTATATTAAGTTTATTTCATTTTTATCTTGAAATTTTTACCATTTTTATATAAACTAAAAGGAGACTATAAAAAAGGAGCGTGCTTAAATGAACAGAAAAATTATGTTTTTAATGTTGGTCGCATCTTTAATCCTCGTTCTATCAATCCCAGCTATGGCTAGAACACAATTTATTTCTATTGCTACAGGTGGAACTGGTGGAACTTACTATCCTTTAGGTGGCGGTATGGCTGAAATCTTTAATGAGTTTGTTCCAAATGTTAATGCTACAGCAGAAGTTAGTGGAGCATCTGTGGAAAATAGTCGCCTTGTACAAAATCAAGAAGTTGAATTAGCTTTTGTACAAAATGATATAGCTTACTATGCTTCTACTGGAACAGAATTGTTCGCTGGCAAAAGTTTAAGTGATATCAGAGGGGTAGCTATGTTATATCCCGAGATTATTCAAATTATAACTACAGAAAACTCAAAAATTAATTCTGTTAATGATTTTAAAGGTAAAAGAATTGCTGTAGGTGCACCTGGTAGTGGTGTTGAAGCCAATGCCCGTCAGGTAATTGAAGCTTATGGCCTAACCTATAAAGATATGACTGTAGATTATCTTTCTTTTTCAGAAGCAGTTGATCAATTAAAAGATGGTCATGTAGATGCTGCTTTTCTAACTGCTGGTATTCCTACTGCTGCTGTTATTGACCTTGCTGCTACACATGAAGTTAAAATTCTTAATATTAACAATGAAATTGTTGATAAATTAATAGCAAAATATCCTTTCTATACCAAAGCAATCATTCCAGCAAAAACATATTCTGGACAAGTGGAACCTGTACAAACAGTTACTGTAAAAGCAATGCTTATTACCAACAAAAATTTGGATGAAGAATTAGTTTATAATTTGACAAAATCTCTCTTTGGAAATTTAGATCGTCTAAGCCAGATCCATGCTAAAGGTGCTGCAATCGACCTTTATAAAGCCCTCATTGGTATGCCTATCGAATTACATCCAGGCTCTAAGAAATTCTTCCGTGAAGTTTTCAAAGATGTAATAGATCTTTTAAATGATTAATGTTGTAATAAAAAATAAACTGGTACTTTAAAGCGCACGCACAAGTACCAGTTACTCTTTTGGAGGGGGGACAATTTAAAATATGACTGATACTAATAAAATTACTCAAGAACTTGAACGATATCGAGATGTTAAAGGATTTTGGGCTCGTATCGTTCTAATTATTGCTATAAGTTTATCGTTATTTCATTTATACACCAGCGGTTTTGGTATATTGTTAGCAATCAAACAAAGAGCTTTTCACATAATGCTTATTTTACCTTTAGCTTTTTTGCTATTCCCATTTTCTTCTAAAAAGAAAGGAGAAAAGCCAACAGTTCTAGATATAATTCTTACTATTTTAGGGGTTGCTGCCTGTTTATATGTGATTACTAATCTAGAAGCTCTCGCTTTGAGAGCAGGGGCTGCAACAACTCTTGATTTAATTATGGGGGGAATCCTTATCCTTCTGGTATTAGAAGGAACAAGGCGCTCAATAGGTATTGCCCTCCCAATCATAGCTGTTATCTTTTTAATTTATGGTTTTTTCGGTCCTTACATGCCTGGACCATTAGCACATCGAGGATTCTCTATTACTAGAATTATCTCTCAGCTTTATCTTACAACAGAAGGTATATTTGGTATTCCAATAGGAGTTTCTGCTACCTTCGTCTTTATGTTTGTTTTACTCGGAGCATTCTTAGAAAGAACAGGGGTTAGTAATTATCTTTTAAATTTAGCTTTTGGCTGTCTTGGACATTTTCGTGGTGGGCCTGCAAAGGCAGCAGTTGTAGGAAGTGGACTTATGGGTATGATTTCTGGTAGTTCTATTGCTAACACTGTTACAACAGGTGCAATTACAATACCGATTATGAAGAAAACTGGTTTTAAACCAGATGTTGCTGCTGGTATTGAAGTTGCTGCTTCAACTAATGGTCAGTTTTTACCACCTATTATGGGGGCTGCTGCCTTTATTATGGTTGAATTTACAGGTATTCCTTATATTGACATTATTAAAGCAGCTTTTATCCCTGGTATATTAAGTTATATCGCTATTTTTAGCATTGTTCACATTGAAGCATTAAAAACAGGTCTTAAAGGTATGAACAAAGAAGAGTTACCTCCATTTTGGTCAACTTTAGTTAAAGGTTTTTACTATATCATACCGATTCTTATGCTTCTATATTTTTTGATTATTAAACGTGCAACTCCTCTTGGATCAGCTTTTTATGCAATAGTTGCAACCATTTCAATCAGTATAGTAGTTAAGATATTTTCATTATTTAATAAAAAAGATCCTACTACTCCACAAAAAGTTGCTAAGAAATTCAGCCAAGAGACCATTTCTGCTCTAGAATGGGGAGCAAAAAATATGGTGGGAATCGCTTTAGCTTGTGCCTGTGCTGGTATTATTATCGGAGTAGTTAATTTAACAGGTCTCGGATTAAGAATGACAAGTTTGATTGTCACTTTAGCAAATGGTAACCTACTCTTAACTTTAATTTTTGCAATGATTGCATCAATTATTTTAGGATTTGGTTTACCAACAACAGCTACATATATTGTTATGGCAACCCTCACAGCTCCCGCAGTAGCTCGTTTGGGTGTACCTTTGATCGCTGCACATCTTTTCGTATTCTATTACGGAATTGTTGCTGATGATACCCCTCCTGTGAGCCTTGCAGCATATGCGGCGGCGGGGGTAGCCAAGTCAGATCCTGTAAAGACGGGTATAATGGGTTTCAAATTTGACCTGGCAGCGTTTTTATTACCATTTTTCTTTGTCTACTCTCCGACGCTACTCTTAATTGATACTACTCTTGGTCAAGTAATTATTGCTTTTATTACTTCAGTTATCGGCATGTATGCTCTGGCCGCTGCAATACAGAATTACTTCTTAGTTAAAACCAATATTATTGAAAGATTGGCTTTACTCACAATAGCAATTCTTTTAATAATTCCAAATGTAACATTATCGCTAATTGGTATCCTTTGTTTTGCGCTAATTTATTATATGCAACGCAAAAAAAGAGCACATATTTAGGGAATTGATTCTATGTCAAAAAAAATTATTACAACTGTTATAGCTTTTTTAATTATAGTAATTTTAACTTTCCCTACTTTTCAAATTTATCGGGAAGATAATTCAAAACCCATTTCTACTCAACTTCTTCTTCCTAAAACCAGTATCGTATTAGAATATATTCATTCTGTTGAAAAAACTCCCGTACTAGAAATATTTAAAATAACTTCTAAAGGAAAATTTATCTTAACCGAAACACGTTTCAAATCCTATGGAGCTGGACTACCACTAGAAACAAAAAACTTTTCACATGAAAATGGTTTTTTCGTCTTAAAGAACATGAACACTACTTTACCAAAAATCATAATCAGAGTTTCTCGCACTCCCGGTCAAACTCTAACTATAAACCACAAAAAAATTGATCTACAAGACATAGCAAAACCTGGTGAAAAACTAATAGTCCAAACAACTCCACTATATAATTTTCTACTTAAAATTTTTATATGACACATCAAAAGAGCAGGACTTTTTGAAGTCGTGCTCTTTTAATATCTTACCTCAAATCGCAAAATTACTTGTATAATACCATCATGCTAATCCTAGAAATTTCCATAGTATTTCCAACTACTTTTCGTAAAACTTCAACTCCAGCCTTATCATCCTCAACAACAACTGACCAATCACCCCCTGATAATTTTATATTTACCGAATAGCAATTTTGATTATAAATAACAACAATATTTTTCCATAGATCACCATTAGCGTAGTTATTTATTGAATATACCACAGTTCCTTTAGGAGAATCATAAAATTTGAAATGATTTTTAATCTGATCAGCGTTTACCATTCTAAAAGCTGGATGTTCTTTTCTTAACATTATCAAACCTTGATAAAATTTAAACATATTAAAATAGTTCTTTTTATAAGACCAGTCAATCTCATTAATATAATCAGGAGATTCAAAACTGTCATCAACACCATATTTTGTTTTATGAATTTCCACCCCGCCAGCTAAAAATGGAATCCCCTGACAGGTTAACACAATCCCATTTGCTAGCATAGCCATCTTTTCTATATCCCCTTCGCTTGCATTAGGTACACTACGTTGCAAACGATCTCTTAATGCATAATTATCATGTGATGTTACATAATTAATCGTCTCATTGGGTTGTAATGTATGAATTATCTCTTCTGGTTTATCCCTTACATATTCAACATTATATACATTTTCCGGATCATAATCTATAATAGAACCAACAACAGCCTTCTTGATACTAGATTCAATATCTGGTTTACCGCTTACAAAACCTGCATCAGTAACTAGTGCAAGCCCTCCACTAGCAATAGCATCACGAACATTATCATTAAAGATAGCAATTGAAGTACCCTGTTGAGCATTTTTAATCATTAACTCACTTTTTTTCAATCCGGTCTCTAGAATCCAAGGTTCCCCATATAATAAAATTGACTGGTCAATTTTATTAATCTCTTCCATAAGTTGCAGCATTGTCTCCCGATCATGAAGACCCATTAAATCAAAACGAAAACCATCCACCTTAAACTCAGTTACCCAATATTTAACTGAGTCTATCATCAATTTTCGAGCCATCGGACGTTCTGAAGCAAAATCATTGTTTACATCAGAACCACATATAAGATTACCATCAGCATCTCTTCTTAAATAATACCCTGGGACAATTTTTTCTAAATTAGGAATCTTTTTACCCGTATGATTATAAACTACATCCAGGATCACTCGAATACCATTTTTGTGTAAAGTTAAAATTGCTTCTTTAAGTTCTTTAATACGTTTTATAGGATTCCGAGGATCTGTAGCATACTGTCCCTCTGGAACAAAAAAGAAATTAGTTCCATAACCCCAATTATATTTATCCTGATCAGCGATAATAAATTCTGACTCCATTATTGGTAGCAGATGCAGATGAGTAATACCAAGCTCTTTCAAATGAGCAATACCTGTAGCAAATCCTTCTGGAGAACAAGTATTTTCTTCTGTCAGGCAAAGATATTTACCTTTATTAACAATACCAGAATTTTTGGATACTGAAATATCTCTAATATGAGTTTCATAAAGAATTGCATCGACAAAATTTTTAAATGGCGGCTTTGATGTTATATCCCAACCCTCTGGGTTTGTTTCAGCCAAATTCACAATTGCTCCTTTAGAACCATCAACATTGATTGATTTGACATAAGGATCAACTACTTCATTTACCTCCCCAAAAACATAAACTCTATATGTATAAAACTTACCTTTTAAATCCTCACAAACCTCTATCATCCAAGTACCCTTAACATCTTCTTTCATCTGAATGACTTTACCCTCTAAATCATCATCATTATCATAAATAATTAATTCCACCCTACTCGCTGTTGGAGCCCAAACCCTAAAGCGAGTCAACTCAGGAGAATAAGTACATCCCAAATCATTTCCCAGATAAACATACCTTTCATCATCTAGGTTTATTTTTTTTTCATACATACAAATCCCTTCTTTCTATAAAGATATATTATGGAAATAATAATTAAATTTGGACATTGTACAAGTTAGCTTCAAGAAACTCTTTCGCTTTATATTTTGTTATCTAAAGCATATATATCCTTTTTATTTTATTTGTATATATCATATTATTTTGTAAACAACGGTTCCGTTGTATAACTACAGGTCAAAAGATCATCTTTAGAATCTTTTTCAGGTATATCTGCCCAATTTGGTGATTCCGAAGGTAATGTAGCACCAAAACCATTTAAAAAATTCGCAATCTGTACAGATAAGCTTAATCCACTAGTTACATCAAAATATCTAACTGCAAAAGTTGCTCCCATCAAATCGCTTGGCAAATCTTCATAACTATATGCACTCCAAGTAGATCTAAAAGTATCTAATGCCTCCTGTCTATAACCTTCTTGCATTGCTTCTCCAATTGGATTTTTATCACCTTGTAATTTATGAGTATATGCTCTACCTGCATAAAAAAGGAAATGAACCATATCTATCCATCTTTTTTTAAATGTATAAATATATCGCCCTTTCTTCTGATTAAAATAAGGAATAGTTAATGGTTTTAACCCCATAAAACCACTAGTCTTACCCAAACGTAATAATACTGTTAAGAGACATGCTTTTTGACAGTAAACCCCCGATTTTAGGATAAAAACTCTGTCAGTAAATACTAATCTTAAAATTTTACCCTTTTACACTCAAAAAAAATACATCAAAGGTTTCCAAAAAGGTCCCCTTTGATGTATGATGGAATTATTCCAAAAACCATCAAGAACATCTTATTACATCCGAATATAAATTTCAAGTCTTTTC
>DAOVRZ010000187.1:0-4622 GCA_030627905.1 Halanaerobiales bacterium | reverse complement strand
CAGGTAGATTAAGTACAGGGATCTCGTCAGTAAATCTACTTAACCAATACTCTTCCTGCTTTTTAAACATTTCAGTATTAAACAATGTATTTTGCCAGTTGGTAAAATCTTTATATTGTATTTTTAAATAAGGCAATTCCTTCCCAGTATAGAATGAAACTAATTCTTCCATGAATATACCTAGAGATGCCCCGTCTGAGATTATATGATGCATATCAATCATCAATAGATGTTGATCTGCAAAGCGAACCAAACCTGCTCTTATCAAAGGAGGTTTACCTAAATTAAATGGTCTGACAAACTCTTTAACTATTTTGGCTAATTCAGTTTCTTGTACTTCAAAGAAGCTAACCTGAAAATCTATATCCTTATGAACTCTTTGGATAAGTTCACCATCTATTACCTCAAAAGATGTTCTAAACGAATCGTGTCGATTCACAATCTCTTGCAAGGCATTTGTCAAACATTTTATTTCTAGCTCACCATCAATTACCCAAAAATGAGGTAGGTTATAACTGGTTTGTTCTCCCTCTATCTGTTTGACTGCAAATATTCTCTTTTGGGCTGATGAGATAGGATAATACTCTTGCTCTTCAATCACACTGATTGGTGTATAGTTCGTCTTATCCATTTTGCTGATATAATCAGCTAATTTTCGAATATTAGAATTAACCATAAACTCCCGCAGGTTTAGTTCTACCGCTAATTCTCTATGAATTCTCAATGATAGCAAACTTGCTTTGATGGAGTTCACACCTAATTCGAAAAAATCATCAGTCACACCAATTTTTTCTAACCCCAAAGTCTCTTCCCAAATTTGCACCAGTTTCTTCTCAATCTCAGTAGTCGGTTCCACAATCATTTTGTTCCGAACTTCTTCAGCCAGTAACTGATTAATTTCTCGTATCTTTTCATCATAGATACCATTTAAATATTTTTCAACCAATTTATATCTCTGTAGTTTACCACTAGTGGTTTTAGAAATTTTTCTGACAGGGATGACTTGATTGATCTCTAAACCAGTAGTAATATTAATATGTCTTTTCAGATCTTTAACAAGAGGAATAAAGTTTGATATCTTCTTTTTATAAAGAACGAAAACAATAATCTTTTCATATTTTTCCTTCTCATCAAATACTCCACAAACAGCTATCTTATTTAATTCGATACCTTCTACAGCTTCAGATATCCTTTCGATATCATGGGGATAATAATTCTGTCCGTTGACAAAGATAATATCCTTGGCTCGGCCAGTAATTGTTAACCTTTTATCGACTACAAAACCGATATCACCCGTATTTAGCCAACCATCACCCATCTGCACTTTATTGGTCGCTTTGGGATTGTTATAATAACCTTTAGTAACATTGTCACCTTTAATTTGAATATACCCGATGGTACCATCTGCCAGAGGGTTATTATTATCATCACAAATTCTTACATAAACGTCTGGAATCTCATAACCGGTATCAACAAAAATAACACTTTTTTTATTATTTTCATCAATTTCGCGAATTCTTTCTCCAATTGATAGATATCGTCTATCTAAACAATAATAAGTTAATTCTTCATCTAGAGGCGAAACAGAGACACATAAACTGGCTTCAGCCATACCGTAAGCAGCAACCATCACATTTTTTCTAAGCCCATGCTGGACCAGAGTACCAATAAATTCCCGACATAGCTCTAATGAAATTGGTTCCGCACCATTTAAGATAAAACGAATATGAGACAAATCCAGATCCTGAAAATTCTCATATTTATAGAATTTTAAGAAATGTTTATAGCCAAAATTTGGCGAAGCTAACATTGTACATTTGTGTTCATACGATTTCTCGATCCAGAGTCGTGGGTTTCTAATGAATAAGCTGGTAGCCATAATATTTTGTAAACAAGTCTTACAGAGTGGAACCAGATGCCAACCAATTAACCCCAAATCGTGAGTTAGAGGCATCCAACTCATATAAACATCTTCAGCACTAACTCCATAGCCGATACTTATGGCATTGATATTAATAATCAGATTGCGATGAGTTAGCACTACACCTTTGGGATCACCTGTTGAACCAGAAGAAAATTGAATAAATGCAATATCATCTGGATTTGCCTGATGGATGATTCCTTTCTGTGTAAGCACACCCTCCCCATCCGAAGACAGTTCATTAAGATAGATCGTCTTTGACAATATATCTTCAATTATCACTTCATCCTCAACCAATGATGTATAACTCTCTACCTTTTTACCAACAATATCTGATGTAATCAGATATTGATTATTTAAGACCTTCCAGATCTGAACTAACTTTCTCTTATGCTCATCATTGTTACCGATAGATATTGGAATTGGTATGATACCTCCGAGCAAACAGGCCCAGAAACATTGAATAAAATCCTGATTATCATCTATTTGGAATACCAATTCCTGACCAGGTTTTATCCCCTTTAACTGGAGATGATAGAGCAGATTTAAAGAATTGTCGTATAATTCTTCATAGGTAAGATAATCCTCTTTACTCGTTGAATGAATAAATCTGATTCCTTTTCCTGTAAGTTCAGCCAATCTCTCCTCCTGGGTAAACATATCAGTCAACGTTCTCAGTTCTAAAATATTCCCCATCCTTTTTTCCCCCTTCTGTGACTAGCTAAAAATTAAAACAACACTAATGCAATATCCAACACACTGGGTCAAATTGAAAACTCTTTAAACACTCCCTTAGTGCCAGAAATTTCAAATAATTCATTAAACCTTTCTACCTGCTCACAATGTGGTACTTTTTTAGTTGTTAAGATCTCTTTTAGCATTGTCAGAACAATAAGTACATCTTCTTTCTGAGGTTTGACTCCTTTATGCTCTAGCTCCATTTGTAATGCCTGGATCTTTTGATATGGCTCAACTACACCTTTTGCATATTCGTCCCGATTTTCATTTCTGTTTTTAGTGGAAACAACAATAGCTAATGCTTTGATGATTAACCTAGAGTAATCTTCGATTAAGAATTCTTCTTTCAATTTATCAAGCTGATCTTTGGTTTCAAACGAACTGGCTTTGATTTTAGAATTTTTTAAGAGTTTTTGTAGTACTGTTTTTGGACCAACTTCAATAGCTCTAATAACTCCTTGTCTTTCTAGATAATTAATTGATTCACCCCATCTTACAGGGTTAGTAATCTGTTCAGCCAAATTATCTATCAGATATCTGGTATCATAATAAGATAATGCAGTAACATTAGCCACCACTGGATAATTCATCAATCCGAAACGATATTGTGCTAATTCTTCTTTAAGTTTATCTGACGCTAAAGTCATCAATGGACTATGGAAAGGTGCACTGACATTTAATAATCTAGTTGTTGCTCCTAACTGCTCTAATCTTTCTCCAGCCTCTTTAACGGCATTGATATGACCAGAGATGACTGTCTGCTGTTTGGAGTTGTAATTTGCTGCTACAACAATAGCATTTTCTCTAAACACTTCTTTACAGACCGTATCAACTATTGAAGAATCAACTTTGACAATCGCCATCATAGCACCCACTCCCAATGGTACTGCTTCTTGCATAAATACTCCTCTCTTGTGAACAATCTTAACCGCATCAGCAAATTGTAAAGCTCCAGATGCCACTAAAGCTGAATATTCGCCTAAACTGTGTCCAGCTACATACTGTGGTGTTAGCCCAATCTCTTCCCTCAATATTCGAAAAGCAGCAACACTAGTAGTTATAATAGCTGGTTGAGCGTTAGCAGTCTTGGTCAATTCCTCATTATCCCCAGTAAAACATAATTTTTGTAGATTCCATCCTAGAGCTTCATTTGCCTCCTGAAATGTTTCTCTAGCAATTTGGAAATTGTCATATAGTTCTTGACCCATACCAACATATTGAGAGCCTTGACCTGAAAATAAAAACGCTAAACCTTTCATCATATCCCTCCTATAAATAATATTTGTGAATAAATGCAAATCTTTTCATCAAAATCATTTTCTACCCCTATGTCACTTGCTATTTCTTTTATTCTGTTATTCCACCTCCTACATCAAGTCTAACATTCTATATTTTTCAAAGTGTTATGATTACATACAATAGACCTATCTTTTACTTTGTTTAGTCATTATTATACTTATTTTTATTTTAATTTATAATTAATTTTTACTGTTATTTTTCTGGTAATATGCTATTTATTCGCCATACTTGTTTTAAATCCTTTAAATATTTTTTTCTAGTTTAATTCGATAATTACTCACAATATGCTTTATAGTGTCAAAATTCGACTTATCCATCTCAAAAACATGTTTAGCAACACACATCTTAATTGTTAGATAACCGGAAAATTTAAAAATGGTAATAACAATTGTCTACCACTTTTTTTCGGAAGTTTTAATGGTTGTATTTAGTTAAATTTCATGTAACTATTCAGTCGCTAACTAAAAAGTAAAGCTTTTGACTGATTAGTTACAAAAGCACTTGCTATTTCACTAAACACATCAGGTATGATGGGGATTAAACGTACTCATGATATTTTAAGCTCTGTTTTTGGAATTCCTATTAGTCCAGGAACTATTTTCTCAATGGTAAAAAACTGTGGCTTAAAGCTAAATGAAACTGTAGATTTAATACGGCAAAAAGT
>DAOVRZ010000134.1:0-12678 GCA_030627905.1 Halanaerobiales bacterium | reverse complement strand
ATCTGTTTGAACGGATAGATCTATTACCTTCATTTGGATGACAGTAACGACGTCATTTTTGTAAAATCAAAATTCAGAAAGCATGACCAAGGGATAGGTTTATACTTTTTTAGGAATAATGGTTCATCTGACTTTCTTTTTTTGAGAATACATAATGAAAACGAATCCGTCAAACAATTTTTACATTTATTTGAACTTAGAGTATGTTAATATGATGTATCCTTTTATTTTTAAGTTTCATGAATAATTCGGGATTAATGTTGTGAAGAAAAAGTAAGTTAAAATAAGAAGGTGTCTGATAATTTTTAATCAGGCACTTTTTTTAGTAGAATAATATGTCATGTAATTTCATACATCGTTAACGCTAACTCGATCATAATTGATTTAAGTTTAGCTTCCAGACCTGAGATAACTATAAATCCATATCTTACAAGTTTAACTGATTTACCTATTCAGTTAACTTATAGTGGAGAGTTGGCTGTTATTGAATATCATTGTACTCTCTACCATGAAAGTGATGGTGAATTAGCAGAGGTCTATTCTGAGATTATTACAACAGAGTTGAACGATTATAGTGGAACAATATCTTATGCCTTTAGTCAGGGTGAGAAATATTATCTTAAAGCTGAAGCAAAATTAGAAGATGGAACTTTTATAGATATCTGGAGTCCACGTATATTAGTTGATACGACAGAGCCAGAAGTTGTTGAGTTTAATGTACCTAAATATAGTATTGCCGATGAGGTAATTATTGACTGGCAAGCTGAAGATTTAGGTTATTCCAGAGATAAGATGAACTTCTTAAATGGACAGATACATTACTTAACCGATATGTCTTTAAAGATTTAGAGGACTTAGATGGAGATAATATTTATATCACTTTAAAAGTAACTAATGCTGCAGGGTTATCGACTGAAGTTTATAGTGAAGCTATTATATTGATAACTCAGTGCTGTTATGAGACAAAGAAAATGGCAGCCAGTTTGACAAGAAATTTGGCAGTACATTAGAGAAAAAAGAGTATTCTTCCAGTATAAAAGAATACCCCAAACTGTCTTAAGTCCTTTTAAAATTATACTCCATTCCAGGAACTTGACAAGGGGAAAGTGTCCTTGACAGAACCCTTCCATTCCGCAATAATCAACTATGGGCTTAAGGATAAATATGTTGAAACAATATCAAAGTAGTTCTTTGGATACAACAGTCAAAGCTTTAGCGACAGTCATGGCATCAATAGTATTCATAACAGCATCAAGTTTTTCTGAATTGTAGAAGATGGCATCCTGCTCCACAATCTGGAACACAGGCAAAATTATTAAACGAAGTTTCCCCAAATAGTACTGTAATACCTGATCGACTTTCAATTCTCATCTCATATCACACTCACACCTTTCAGTTTGGATTGTGAATGATATAATTGAATATCTAAAAAAGATTTTGCTTAATAGCTGGGCACACATATTCCAGGAAGTTATTTTTCTAGCAATTAATGAAAAACGGTTTTCTGTTCTATTTAGTGATAAGGCTTCAATACTTAATTATCCATAAATGTAATTATTGGTGCTTTAATTTCAAATGAAATCTTTCATCTAACCGATGAAGAGCTACTTGGTTCATTTTTTTGATGATAGATTTCAGTATGCATGGAGACTTACCAGTGAAGAAAGACCACCTATTTGAACATTAAATTAGATGTTTTTGTGTAACAATCATTAATCTAACAAACTATTCGACAAGTTTTCGCATAGAATATTAAGGAATCCTTTGTATTTTCTGTGCTTTAAATAATAATATTTTGACTCAATCAAAAAATAATATTATAATAATTATATGAAGACTCATTGCTATCTTAATACTAAAAAATTTATTTGAGTGGAGTGTAGTAATTTTTATGAAAACAGAAGTTATGAGTAAAGAAGAAAGAAAACGGTCAATAGCAAATGTTAGAGCAACTTTAGCTGTGGAAGATTTAGATATAAATAGATTTAATATTGTTTGTGGTATTAAGTATTTAAAAGGACAAATAAGTAGTGAAGAAGCAATTGACAATATAACAAAGTATATTAAGAGCAGGATGTCTTAAAAATGAAAATATCTATAAAATATGGTTCAACTACATCTAAATACTGTTATCAAGGTACGGGTATTTTAATTAATAAATTAAATATTCGTGAAGAAAAATTATTAAAGGAAGCAGAATCATTATAAGAAGTTCTATATCACCGTTTTATTTTAGTGAAACATTATTTCTAGTCCAAGAATATAAGTTTGTTTATCTTGAAATTTATAAGATGTTTTATTATTGACAAAAAAGTAGACATCATGTATAATAATTATACCCCTTACCAGTATAGGGTAAAATTGGTATCAGGAGGATTTAATCGTGACAAGACTTAGACTATTTATTCAAATTATTTTTCTCGGTATTTTTCTATTTTTAATGGTTACAGGTAAAGCACAATTTTGGATGGGATTTATATTTATTTCGATCCTGTTATCTACTTTTTTTGGAAGGTTTTATTGTGGATGGGCCTGCCCTATCAATACCTTGATAAGACCAGTAAATTGGCTAAAGAAAAAATTGGGTCTTCAAAGAAAAGATGTTCCAAGTTTCTTAAAATCAGGAAAGCCACGTTGATTTGTCTTTAGTTTATTTTTAATTGGTTTAGGGTATACTATTTATACAATCACTCAGGGAAGAAAATTCCCATTACCTTTGATTATTATCCCAATAGCTTTAGTAGTAACTTTATTTTTGAATGAAAAATCTTGGCACAGATACTTATGTCCATGGGGAGTATTGTTCAGTATTACAAGTAGATTTGCTAAATTAGGACTAAAACCGATTGGTTGTTCAAGCTGTTCTGTTTGTGAAAAGAATTGTCCAGGTGATGCGATTGTAGTTGATAAAAGAAAAGGCGCTGTTGTTGATCCAACTCATTGTCTGGTATGTTTTGAGTGCGAATCAAGTTGTCCAGTAGATGCATTTTCATATCAGTCATTGAAAAAAAATAAATAATTCCCCCCATTTTGATAACCTCTCTTCATTATGTGAAGAGGGGTTTTTTACTTATTTATGAAGGTTTATTCTTTAAAGAAGAGAAATATTAACACTATATATGTTGTAAATACAGGAGGCTGTAATATGCTAAATAAAATGAATCTTTTAAAAAACGGAAAACTATCTTTAAATCTTATAAAAGAACTTTCCGAAAAACCAGAAATTTTCGCTCCAGGGAATGCTTTATTTTGGAATGATCCACACATCTCAGAACAGATGCTAGCCGCTCATTTACATCCTGAATGGGATGCTGCCAGCCGTAAACATAGTATTATTGATCAATCAGTGGAGTGGTTGGTTAAGAGATTAAATGTAAAAGGTGGAGAGAAAATTTTGGATTTGGGCTGTGGTCCAGGGCTTTATTGTACTCGATTTTATCAAAATGGCCTGAATGTAACAGGAATGGATTTATCGGAAAACTCTATAAACTATGCTGTTAATCAGGCTAAGGAGAATAATCAGTCTATTGAGTATATCAATCAAAATTATTTAACTATGGACTTTGAAGATCGTTTTGATATTATAACGCTTATTTATTGTGATTTTGGCGTGTTATGTGATGAAGATCGTGATCTTTTACTAAAAAAGATATATCGAGCACTTAAGCCAGGAGGAACAGTAGTATTTGATCTCTTTACTAAAAATAATCCAAAGGAGATTCAGGAAAGTTGGAGTTTTCAAAATGGTGGTTTTTGGAATCCTAATCCTCATCTTCTGCTTTCCAAAGTCTTTCATTATCCAGATGATGAAATTTATCTTGATCAATATATTGTCATCACAGAAGATGGTAATTTAAAACAATACCGAATCTGGGAGCATTATTATTCAGTTGAGACTATTACACCAATATTGGAAAAAGCAGGTTTTATTGTAGAGGAGGTCTGGAGTGATCTTACTGGAACACTTTACCATGAAAAATCTGAATCTATTGCGATTATGGCGAAAAAATCTCTAG
Organism: Halanaerobiales bacterium; assembly: GCA_030627905.1. GTDB lineage: Bacteria > Bacillota > Halanaerobiia > DY22613 > DY22613 > JAGMES01. Next base: position 8,662 of record DAOVRZ010000134.1, on the reverse strand, counting down.
ATAAAAGTGAATGATATTCATCACCAAAAAAGGAAGGAAATAATCAGTTATCTGTCGAAAAAGTAAGGTAATCTATTTTTTTTAGAGGTCGATCGTGTATATACCGGGGAGGTTATTAAATGGAAAAAAGAGGATTATTTATTACAGGTTTTGTGATTTGTTTACTGACTTTGGGATTTGTTGCAGATACATATGCTCGCGACATTTATTACTGGGATGACATGATGGAAAAGGCAGCTATTCAAACGGAATTAAATCAGATGGAAATGAGTTTTCAAACAAAATTTCTGGAGTTTTATGCTGGTGAAATGGTAAAGGATAGCCTTGATTTAGAATTAGGTTTTAATTTTGGAATTCTTAAGAATGGAGAGATAAATGGTTATTTAAGCAATGCTCAGGGTAATCAGAATGTTATTGTTAATTACCGTCAAAAATTACGTGATCGTAACGGATTTATTATAACTGGGCAGCTACAGATGTATGAAACAGAAGAAATTCCTTCTGATTTTTATGTTCCTGGTTTGAAAATATTAACAGATAAAAGAGTCAATGAAAATTTAACTTTACATAATCATTGGCAAGTCTTTTTCTTATTAGATAGTAAAATAGTTGGGATGCGTTTAGAGAATGGATTTATTTATCAAGCTGATGAAAAGAATTCTTTACAAGTTAAACTGAAAACATTTTTCACTGATGATATCACAAAAAGTGAACTTGATTTAAGAGCTGCTTATAAGCATATCGTAAATGAACAGACAAACTATATCCTGTTTGGTTATTTTAATCCTGCCAATCTTCATATTGAAAATATTGTCGAATTTCAAATGACTCCAACACTTAAGTTAATTGGTGACATGGGTATTAGAACTAACGGAAAAAATTGGATTTCAGTTCAAATTGAAAAAGCATTTAGTGAAGGTTTTAGAATTCGTGGTGAATATCAAAAAGAAGCTGATGGTGGAGCACAATCTTTAAGAGCTGGATTAGATTTTGAGATTTAGGTATATGAGAGGTAAGGCAAAAAGATAAGAAAGGGGGGATGACGTTGATAAAATCTGGTAAAAAATATTATTCAATTGTATTAATTGTTTTCATTAGCCTTTTAGCTGGTTGTACATGGAGCGAAACCGATGTACTACAGCGAAAAAAATTGACTATTACCAAAGATGGATCTGGAACGGTTAAGAGAGAGCCGGATCAATCTTACTATGTCATGGGAACAGAAGTCACTCTGACTGCAACTCCTGTAGAAGGTTGGAGTTTTGGAGGTTGGCAGGGTGGTGTAAACGGGGAAACAAATCCAGTTACAGTTTCTCTAGATGGAGACTTAGATATTCAAGTATTATTTACCAATGAAAATGAAACATTTTCTCTAAAAATTAATAAATATGGAAGCGGTAGTGTTTCTGCTAATCCTGCAATGGATACTTATCCAAGAGAAACTGAGGTTACATTGACAGCCACTCCTGTAGGAGAATTGTGGGAATTTAGCCATTGGGATGGAGATTTAAGTGGTGAAGAGAATCCACTCACTTTAACTATGAATGGTGATAAAGAAATTAAAGCAATTTTTTGGGTTCCTGGTTTTACAATTGTAGATCCAAACCTTGATAAAAGTGTACGTGAGGTAATTGGGAAACCAACAGGTATGCTTAATTCATATGATGTTGATGAATTATATGATCTGGATGCTTCATTTATGGAAATTGAAACATTGGAAGGTATTCAATACGTAATTGCTTTGACCTTATTGAATCTAAATACAACAAGCATTAGTGACATTAGCTATTTACTTCGATTGACGAATTTAGAAACCTTAAATTTAAGTTCAAATGCTATTACAGATATTAGTCCTTTATTTGAGATGACTAAACTTATAGATCTTGATCTTAGCAACAATCAGATTTCTGATATTGATTCTCTGATTTGGCTCTGGGAAAGGGATTTAACGAACTTAAATCTTAGTGGTAATGAAATTGAAGATTTATCAGCTTTAGCAGGATTTAAATCTCTTGAAACATTGCAATTGAATGATAATCAGATAAGTGATATAACTCTTCTTTCTGAGATGACTTTATTGACAGAACTGAACATTGGTGGAAATCAGATATCAGATATTACTGTTTTAGAAGATTTTGATCTTCAATATCTAACGAAATTAGACTTAAGCAACAATGAGTTGGATGATATGGATGATTTAGCCTGGCTCTGGAGTGCACCTTTGAGAGAATTAAATCTTGAGGGAAATCAAATTAATGATATTGATAATTTGTACGGGTTAAATTATGTAGAGTCGATAAATTTAGCAAATAACCAAATTCTCGATGTGGGTGTATTCTATGGAATGTCTTCAGTAAAGGAATTAAACTTGAGCAGTAATCTAGTGGAAGATATTAATAATCTAGCTGGATTAACAAATTTGGAGAGATTATATCTTCATAATAATCATATTGCCAATATTGATATATTACTTCAATTGGATAATTTAGTGGAAGTGAATTTACGAGATAACTATTTAGAGATATATCCTGGTTCTCCGGCATATGAAGTTATCAGAATTCTCTCAGAGGAAAGTGGAGTCATTGTCCGATATTGATTAATTTGAATGAAGGAGGGGTAATTGTATGGGAAAGAAGAGTTTCCTGATAAGTAGTGTTTTTCTCATCGGATTGGCATTATTATTGAGTGGATGCATAATCGGTACTTATACCATTTCAGGAAAGGTCACCGATGAGAGTGGAAATCCAATTGAAGGAGTTAAGATTGTAACTTCGGGTGGGAGTACAGAGATTACTTCCACAAATACTAAAGGTAATTGGACGATTTTAAAGGCTAAAGGAACAACAACAATTACTCCAAAGAAAGAAGGTTGGGGTTTTAAGAAAACGAGTGAAAAAGTAACTCAAGCAGCAACAAATATTAACTTTACAGGATCTATGGTTGGAGTAATAACTGTGACAACTTCTGGACAAGGTTCTGTTCTTGTTTATCCTGAAGAAAATACATTTCCAATTGGAACGAAGATCACTTTAACCCCAGCCCCTGCAGCAGGTTGGAGTTTTAGCCACTGGGAAGGTGATGTAGCAGACCATGACGATCCTAAAGTGGTTATTGTAGATAGCAATAAAGAGATTACTGCTGTCTTTTTACAGGAACCTAAAGTAATAATTTTTGCTGATGCAAATCTTGAAGAGGCTGTGCGTGTTGCTCTGAACAAACCATATGGAGCGATAACAACAGCAGATGTTAGAAGTTTAACAACTTTAGATGCATCTATTTCAAAGATTGGATCTTTGGATGGAATAGAATTCTTGACTACCTTGACGAATTTAAATTTAACCTTAACAGATATCAGCGATATTCATCAGTTAGCGAATTTGATAAAATTAGAAATTCTAAACTTAAGTTTTAATAAAATTAATAAAATCAATGCATTGATTTTATTACCAAATATAAAAGTCCTTGATCTTAGTAAAAATTATCTTGTTAATCTAGATGATATGGTTTATTTAACTGATACTAATTTAACTGAACTTAGATTGGGAGCAAATGAGATCAGTGATATTTCTCCTATAAAGGACATTACTACTCTGGAGATATTGTCGCTGAACGAAAATCAGCTTACAAATGTTGATGATTTAGAGAAATTGATGGCACTCAAAGAACTAGATTTAAGTGGGAATCAGATTGGTGATATTGATGTTTTATTTTACTTAAGAAATCTAGAAAAGTTAAATATGGCAAATGATTATATGACTGACTTAAGTGGACTCGAATGGTTATGGGAAGAATCTCTTTTAGAGCTAAACTTATCTAATAATCAGATCGATGATCTACATTATTTGACAGGTATGATTACACTTGAAAAACTTGATCTGTCAAAAAATAATTTTGTGAGTATTGAAGATCTTGCTGAATTAACAATGTTAACAGAGTTAGATCTAAGTGGTAATCTGATTGAAAATATTGATGCTTTAGCTAAATTGACCAACTTAGAGAAGTTACATCTACATGATAATCAACTCACAGATATAAGTGTTTTACTTAATCTGGTTAACCTTAAAGAAATCACTTTAATGAGAAATGAACCACTGGACGTTGCTCCTAATACTCCGAATTGGGAAGTTTTAAGAGAACTAAGGGGCCGTGGAGTAGTGACGATGTATGATTTTTATAAAAATGATCCACCACATATTTATTCACCTGGTGATAAAGTTGTAAATGAAGACGAAGAGCTATCTTTTGTCTTAAGAGCTAGTGATCCTGATGGAGATATGTTGTATTATAGTGCAGAAGGTGATTTTGCAGAACAATTTGATCCTGATACGCATACATTCACCTGGACTCCAACATATGACCATGCAGGGGTTTATTCTATAACTTTTGAAGTAAGTGATGGTCAGGTTGTTGAAACTGATACTATAACGATTACAGTTAATAATGTTAATCGACCTCCAGTTTTAGAACACATAGGGACAGTTACAACAAACGAGACTCAAAATCTTAACTTTGAAGTTTTGGGTAGTGATCCAGATGGAGATGCTTTAATTTATACTGCAGAGGGTGACTTTGCTGAGCAATTTGATCAAAGCAGTCGCACATTTAACTGGACACCTACTTATGATGATTCAGGTAATTATTCATTAACGATTATTGTAACAGATGGTGATTTGAGCGTTAGTGAAAATGTAACTATTGAAGTTAAGAATGTAAATCGTACACCAGTGATGGACTATGTTGGTAATAAAACTTTAAACGAGACTGAACAATTAACCTTTAGTATAACAGCATCAGATCCTGATGGTGACAATTTAATCTTTACAGCGCAAGGCCAGGAAATTGACCGTTTTGATTCTGAGACACAGGTCTTTGATTGGCAGACAGGTTATTTTGATGCTGGAGTATATAGTATTACTTTTGTAGCTGATGATGGTGATTTAACTGCAACTGAATCAATTATTATAACTGTCAATAATGTTGATCGTCCACCTGTCTTAGAAGTAGTTGGTGATAAAGTGGTAGATGAGTATAGTCTACTAACCTTTAGATTAAGAGCAACAGATGAAGATGGTGAAGAGATAACCTATAGTGGATTTAATATGCCAACAGCAGGAGAATTGAACAGTGAAACAGGTGAATTTAATTGGATTCCAAATATTGATGATATCGGTGAACGGGTAGTCTCATTTAAAGCATTAGCTAATGGGTATTACAGTGTTCCCGAAACAATTACGATTACTATCAATAATGTAGAATTTGCTCCTGAACTAGCAATTGGAGGTCAGGAAGTTGATGAAGATCAACTATTGGAGTTTATGGTTCCTGCGATTGATCGAGATCGTGATCATTTGATATATACTGTTGAGGGGGATTTGACAGAACATTATAACCCTGATACGTTTACTTTCAGCTGGACACCAACGTATGATGATGCAGGTGCTTATACTATGATCTTCACTGCAGATGATGGAATGTTCCAGACATCGGAGACAATTTCAATTATCGTTAATCATGTAAATAGACCACCAGGATTTACTACACCTGTTGGAAACAAATCGGTTAACGAGACAGAGATTCTTCAGTTTACGGTGGAAGCAAATGATCCAGATGGTGATATGATCACATATGAAGCTCAAGGAGATTTGGCAAGGTATTTTAATAAGGATACTCAAGTCTTCTATTGGGAAACCACTTATGATGATGCTGGAGATTATTCTATGAGTTTTGTTGTTGAAGATGAGCCTGGTCTTCAGGTTGATGACACTATTTTGATTCATATTGAAAATGTCGATCGTTTACCTGTGATCACTGAGATAAACAAACTAGCGATTGATCCAGATGATGATCCGGAGAATGCTTTACCGATTATTGTAGATGAATATAATAGAATATTTTTTGAGATCATCGCTTTAGATGAAGATGGAGACCTAATCTCCTACAGTATTGATACAGAGCCTGCTGAGGCTCAGTTTAATACAACAGCGGGTCAATTTGATTGGACACCAACAGCAGATCATCTAGGTGAACATGAGTTCATAGTTTCTGCGAACGCTAATGGTAATAGTGATAGGAAGAAGATTCATATTACAGTAAACGATGTCCCACATGATCCAGAATTCGTGGATGTTGAGGAGTGGGAAGAATGGACGATTAATGAAGGTGAAACTGTTGATTTTGTGGTTAAAACTAGAGATTTAGATAAGGAAGCACTTACACTTGAAGCATATGGAGAATTGAAGCCATATTTTGATGAATTCACTTCTATTTTTAGTTATACTTCGACTTTTGATAGTGTTAAAAGGATAGATGGTTTATCTAGAACATTTACTGCCACATTCTATCTTAATGATGATGATGGTGATGGCGCGAATACTGTAACACAGAATATTAGGGTTACAGTTCTAAATGTTGACCGAAAACCTGATTTAGATCCGATTGGTGATAGGGAGGTATTGGTAGGTGTGCCATTTGATTTCAGTATAAAAGCAACCGATGATGATGGTGATCCAATTGTATATAATATTATCAATATTCCAGAAGGAGCAAGTTTTATTAACGCAACAGGATATTTCTCCTGGACACCAGAATTAGCTGATATCGGTGAGCATTCTGTACAGTTTATGGCTGAGGCTAATGGTGCAGTAGCTACAGAGACGGTTCTGATTAAAGTTGTTGGCCCAAGATTGGCGATAGCATCTCTCGATTTCGAATCGCTTGTTGAAAAGGGAAGTTCTGAGATTGCAAATGTTCAGGTAGTAAACACAGGTAATGTGCCTGCTAGTACTTTTACTATTAGTTGGGAAATTATAGGGAAAGATAATCAAGAACTTATCTTCTCACCAGGTACAGATGATGTTCCTCAGCTTCCTATAGGTAGCACTACTAGCAAACAGAGGGAGATTAGTACTAGTAATATACCAATTCTAGGTAATTATATTCTTCGTGTTAAGGCAGATTCTGATGGTGGACAGGGAGGTCCTGTAAGTCGAGATATAGAGTTTACAGTAGTGAATCCAACGTATACTCTCGATGTATTATTTGAAACGGGTGAAGGTTTTGTAGAGAGAGATCCAGACTTATCAAAATATGAACTTGGTACAGATGTCACTATCACTGCAACACCGGAGGATGGTTGGATTTTTACAGACTGGATAGGTGAGATTCCTGGCGGTACTGGTGGTATTAATCCAAATTCCTTCACAATGAATAGTAATAAAACTATTACCGCTAATTTTGATAAAGTAAATCTTGTAAGTGACTTAGTCTTTATTTCAGAAAGATATAAGTTGACTGGTGAGATTGTTATCTTGAGCTCTGTTACAAATCATGTTAACAGAATTACGGATAATAATCTAATCGAAATAAATCCACAATGGTCGCCAGATGGAGAGAAGATTCTCTTCGAAGGAATAGATGAATACGGTAACCATGATATCTATTATGCTTATGCCAATACTGTGAATAATGAAGTAATCAGGGTTACTTTTAGTGAAACAAAGGAAATTTCACCACGCTGGTCACAAGATGGAAGCAAAATTCTATTTCTTAGTAATAAGAATAAATCAGACCGCTTCGATTTGATGGCTATAAACTTTGGAAAAACAGATTTAGAAGGTCCAGTGTTTACTTTTGTTTCTGGCAATATTTTGAAGAGTATTTCTAATCCAATTGTTTCAGCGGATGGTAATAAGATAGCATTCGAAGCATTAAATCAAATTTGGATAATTGATTTTGGTGGTGGAATTGAAGAAAATGTTACAAGTATTGACGCAAATATAAATAATCCAGCTAATGCACAATGGTCACCAGGGATAGGTACACCAAAAATAGTTTTTGATTCAGATGGTGAGCTTTACGCTGTTGAATTTGATGGAGTAGATGATATTTATCAAACATTCGATTTGGTAAAGGTAACTTCAAATGTATATAATGACTATAAACCTGTCTGGTCACCAGATGGCACACAAGTCGCATTTTTATCTGATCGAGATGGTGAAGCGGAGATTTATATTGTTCAAGATGATGGTACTCTCTATGATGCTGAAGGTGATGGTGTTTTAAGAGCAACTTCTATTGATGGAGGAGAAGTTATAGATTTATCTTGGACAGCAGATGGTTGGATAGTCTTTACAGTGGAACACAATGGTAAACAGGACATTTATATGGTGGATGACAATGGTTATAACTTAACTAGACTTACCTATAACTCAGCCGATGATCATACACCGTCCTGGAAGTAATGTTTGATAAGATGGTCTCAATTGAGGCCATCTTTTTTTATAACAAATTATTGAAAATATATTTCAAACATTAAAATGTGTAAAATAATAATTTTGAAAATAAAAAGATATGTTAATAAATATTGACAATATGTTCGCGTGGTATTATATTATGTGAGTAATAAAAATTTTTCATAAGATATTTTTAAAGAGGGAGGGAAAATATTACTTAGGGATGTACAAATAATAATTTCCACGATTCCAAAAATTAACTTTACAAATTAAGAAAAATGCTGTATAATTTTTTTAAAAAAGAAAAGGATGTCTAAAATGAAATTAGCAAATTATTATCCCGTAGAAGTAGAAGCAGTGATGAAAAAACATTATGATACGTTAACAGAAAAAGATAAAAGACAATATGCATCAGTAGAAACTATGAAGCT